>JAOAIH010000018.1 GCA_026414805.1 Spirochaetota bacterium
GATATTTTTAGCTTCACTCCCTAATTCAAAAAAAGTATATTCTTTAGAAAAATTAGAAGAAGCGTATAGAAATCTTAACGGGTGATGGCAAGGGGAATGGTGGGAGTCCCAGTGTCAATTGCGAAATATACAGAGAGATGTAAAATAATTGAAAAAAATTGCAGCAAACTAAAAGAAGCGGAATATAACATAAAAATAATATCAGTGCATATCGCCCACAAGGAAATCCACCGTAAGCTGCTAAAGTAGCTGCCATACGACACGTTGGCAGTAACATAAAGTATTGAATGAAAAATGATGCGTCAATGAATATCTATATAAATGGTGCACTTCAAACTTGAAGTAGCAGCAAAAATATATTTGATAAGTGAATAAAAAAATACTTGCAAAGTGCAAGTATTTTATTACTATTGCATCTAGGGATAAATAATATGAGCTATCGCCAAAATATGTTAAAAAAATCAAAAATTAATATTAATAAAATACTACGTGATGTATTGAAAGCAGTGTATCAGTTTGAGCGCTATAAAGAAAAATATTTTGGCATTACCTATGAACTATATTATGCACTTACTCTCATTGATGATACAAAAAAGATTACAATATCGGAAATTGCTGAAGCTTTATGCATCCCATTGCATAAAGCAACGCGGATTATACAGCGGTTACATGCAAGACAGTTAGTAAAAAGAACAATATCTTTGCATGATAAGCGGGTGGTATATGTTTCTCTCACTAAAAAGGGGATGAAATGTCTTAAAACAATTGAAGATTTTTGCTATTCTATAGTGATGAATAATGCTGCCAGTTTATCTAAAGATGAGTTGTCAATATTTATTCATGTGGCTTCAGCAATACCAGATATTTTAAAGATATCGCATTCTGCATTTAGCGAGGTAAAGTATGCCAAGTAAATTTAAAGGCTATATGGGAAAAATCTGTGACATTAATCTTTCAACAGGAGCTATTGGCGAATATCCGCTTTCAGATGAAGACAGAGAAAAGTACCTTGGTGGAAGATTTATTTCTACAAAGATTTTGTGGGATCAACTTAGCCCGGGTGCTGACCCGCTGTCAGGCGAAAATATTTTGGTTGTTATGACTTCACCTTTGACGGGCACAGGTGCACCTTCAAGTAGCCGCTTTGACATTTCAGCAAAAAGCCCACTGACAGGACTCATTGGTCATTCCAACAGTGGGGGCAATTTTGGTATGCACCTGAAGCGTGCTGGATTTGATGGTGTTGTAGTACGCGGAAAGGCATCACGGCCAGTATATATAGAATTTGATGATGGTAATGTCAGCATAAAAGATGCATCATCAATATGGGGAATGAATACACAGGATGCACAAAAAGCCATGGGTCAAGGTGGCACCTTAGCCATTGGACCCGCAGGGGAAAATCAGGTGTTATTTGCTTCTGTTGTGTCCCAGGAGCGAAGCCACGGCAGGTGTGGTATGGGAGCAGTGATGGGTTCAAAAAACCTCAAAGGTATGGTTGCGCGGGGCCAGAGTAAAATTCCTATTCACAATAATGAAGAATTCAAGAAACATGTTAAGCAATGGATAACCATGTTGCAGCAACATCCTGCAACTGGTCAATTTGCACCTCGCTACGGTACCGCTGGTTTTTTGACAGCACTTTCAATGAATAATGCTTTGCCCACAAAGAACTTTTCTAAAGGCCAGTTTGAACATGCTTGGAAGATTGGTGGCGAGCGATTAGCTGAGGAATTTTTAGTAAAAAATTCTGGATGCATCTCATGCCCAATACGTTGTGGTAGGGTTGTTGAAATAAATGGAAAAGAAGTTAAAGGGCCAGAATATGAAATTTTATCTTTGCTTGGATCCAATATGCTCATAGATGATATGGACGCTATCATTAAGTGGAATTACCAACTTGACCTATTAGGACTTGATGCAATTACCACAGGGACATTGATGGGATTTGCAGCAGAACTCAATGAGCGTGGAATCTGGAAATGCGGGATTGAATTTGGAAAAAAAGAAAATATTTCACAGATTATTGAAGATATTGCATATAAACGGGGTATTGGCAAGGAGCTATCGCAAGGTGTAAGGTACCTTGCAAAAAAATACAATGCACAAAGTTTTGCACCTCATGTCAAGGGCTTAGAACTGGCTGCGTATGAGCCGCGAGCTTCAGTAGGGCACGGATTGGGGTATGCTACTGCCTCGCGTGGTGCGTGCCATTTAGATGGTGGGTATATGATATACTTTGAGGTTACAGGGCCGGTCACACTCAATCCGCATCACTATCGATCAAAACCATCATGGACAATACTTGACCAGAATCTGCTTGCTGCGGTCAGTGCAGGCGGCAATTGCCTTTTTACTTCATGGACTTTTGTTCCAAATATTGCATATAAAGTGCCCGGGAGAAAATGGCTTTTTTCACTTATGCGATTTATTCTAACGCATACATGGATACTCATTGACTTTACAGTTAAAATGCCCAAATGGCTTATGCACTTTCATGTGCCATTACTTCCGCATACAAAAGCTATTGAGCTTGCCACTGGTATGAAAATGGATTTTGGCAGATTTTATTGTGTTGGAGAGCGCGGTTATACCTTAGAGCGGATGTTTAATATACGTGAAGGGTTAACTGCACAAGATGATACATTGCCCGCTCGGTTTACAAATGAACCACTGATGTTTGGAAAGAAGGGATATACTGTGCCTCTATCTGCAATGTTAAAAAAGTATTATGCTCTCAGAGGATGGGATAAACAAGGGAAGCCCACACGTAAACTTTTGAAGAAACTTGGAATTGAATAATATCAAACGTATATAAAAGGAAATTGCAAAACTAAAGCTTAAAAAAATTGGATGTGCAGTATTGCATCATGCTCTTGTAGTAATGTTTTTGAGGGCTTCTTCATTTGTTTGATAAATGTTGACAAAATCAGTAATGCCAACAATATCCATTACTTTTTGAAAATGCTGTGAAAGCCCTGTGAACACCACCTTTCCGCCAAAATCGCCTAAATCCTGAATAATGTTAATTAATGTAGCTATCCCTGCAGAATTTATATATTTTGTCTTATTAAAGTCTATTATAAGGTAAAAAGGGGAATGTTTTTCTTTAAGTTCCCGGTAGCTATTCATGATATCATTATCAGCTTCAGAAGTAATATCACCCTCCAGGATAAGAATAGGAACATTACTCACTATCTTTGATGAAACCCGATGTGTTTTTTCCATAATCCAGGCCTTATAGTAGAATTTCTTAATATATAATTAACCAATTTTTAATATATAATGTCAAGAAAAAAATTATGATACAGGTTCAAGTGGTGTGTAACGCTCTAAAAAAGTTTTGGTGAAACCGTTCAGAAATCGTATAGTCAACTTAACATTATCACCTTTGCCCTGTATTGAAGTAATAGTACCAATGCCAAATGAAGGGTGTTTGACTCTTTGATGCACTTTAAACTTGGAATCGGAATTTTGGCTATGCGTGTTGCTATAATAATTTTCAGGAACCATAGTATAATTATTACCTGATAAGGTCTTGGGAATATCCCAGGTATCATACAATGAGTTATACACCTTAAACTCACACAGTGATGATGGCAATTCGCTTAAAAATCGTGATGCTTCTTTATATTGGGCAGTGCCCCAGCTGCGTCTTAGTTCTGCTGATGTAATAAACAGCCTGTCTTTTGCGCGAGTCATACCTACATAACACAGGCGCCGTTCTTCCTCAATTCCTTCTTCTGTATCGCTTGCATTGGCATGTGGGAATAAACCTTCTTCCATACCAGTTAAAAACACAACTGGAAATTCAAGCCCCTTAGCGTTATGCACCGTCATAAGAGTGACAGCATCCTGAACAGTACCGTTTGTTTCATCAGCTGGTGTAAGAAGCGAAATGTCCTGTAAAAATTCATCAAGTGTTGCAAGGGGTTTGAGATGTTCATATTCAAATATGCTGTTAACAAATGCATCGATATTTTCAAGCCTTCCGCGCGCTTCAATGCTGTTTTCAGCTTCAAGGGTCTTTTTATATTGGGTTTCGTTTAAAATGCTGATGCACAAATCAGAGAGCGTATAGTGCTGTGGTGTAAGCGCTGCTTTGTCAATTAATTTCTGCATTGTATCTTTGAATGAAGCAAGTGCAGGCGATAGTTTGTATGAGTATGTCTCACTGTTGGCGATGATATCCCATTCGCTGACTGCATGTATGTATGCTGCATCCCTAATTTTTTCTATAGTTGATGCGCCAATGCCACGCGCTGGCGTATTGATGATACGCAGCAGCGAAACGGTATCGTGCTGATTTGCGATAAAACGCATGTATGCCATTATGTCTTTTATTTCTTTACGCTCATAAAATTTTACACTGCCTATCACCACATATGGTATATTTTCCTTTCTAAGGTATTCCTCAAAAATTCGCGATTGTGCATTGGTTCGGTAGAATATTGCAAAGTCTTTGTTTGTGTAGCCTTCTTTATGTTTGAGGCTTATGATAGTGTTGATGACATACTCTGCTTCCCCATATTCGTTGTTGGCGGTGCACACTATTATTGGTTCGCCATCGCCGCGGTGTGATGTAAGTTTTTTGTCTTTTCGCTTATAATTGTTTTTGATAACATGCCAGGCAGCTTTAAGGATTGGTTCAGTTGAGCGATAGTTCCTGTGTAAGGTTATTACAGTTGCATTGGGGTAATCTTTTTCAAAATTTAAAATATTGCGGATATCAGCACCACGCCAGGAATAAATTGATTGATCATCATCGCCCACAACACAGATGTTCTTTGTTTCTGATGATAAATATTTTGCAATTAAGTACTGTGCAATATTTGTATCCTGGTATTCATCAATCATGAAATATTTCCATCGGGATTGTAGCGTGTGTAAAACTTCTTTATTGCGCAAAAGCTGAACTGTACGTACTAAAAGATCGCTAAAATCAAGTGCATTTGCAGCCGTAAGCTTTTCATGGTACTTGGTAAAAATTTCATGAAAATTGAAAGAGTGGAATTTATGCAAAAGTTTGGTTACATCTCCACCTTCAATGTAGTGTATGCTCTCCTTAATGTGTGAAATTTTTTCAGCAATCATTGATGGTTTGACTGCCTTGGGATCAATATGAAGGTCGCGTAGTATATCCTTAATCACTGATTCTTGATCATGGTCATCGTAAATGGTAAAATTGGAAGGAATACCAATAGCATTACCATGACGCCGCAATATATATACCGCAAGTGAGTGAAATGTTTTAATCATCACACTTTCTGCAATGGGGCCAATGAGATCTTTTATACGGGTTTGCATCTCTTGAGCGGCTTTATTGGTGAATGTGACGGCAACAATAGCATACGGGGGTATGCCAGCATCTTTTATAAGATGGGCTATTCTGTAGGTAATTACGCGGGTTTTCCCTGAACCAGCACCAGCCAGTATTAGAAGGGGACCATTAATATGAGTTACGGCCTTATATTGTTCTTCGTTGAGCTTTTGCACTAATTCCATGGTGTTTTTTAGTTAATTTAGTTGTTGTCTATGTTTACAGAGATAGTACGTTTTGCCATATAACTGTAATGTATACATCATCACTGCCATAGTATGGTGACAGTACATTAATGACATAATTAATACTACAATGAATTGTTCAAGATAAAAATATAAAAAATTACATCTGTTTAAGGATTTTTACTTGCAAAGTAAGTGAAATGCAAAACAGTAGAAGAAGAAATCTAAAACACTTTTTTTATGGCAGGTTATCTGTGAGTGAGGTGAGCATCACAAAATGGATGAAAATAGGTATACAAAATGTCATCCTGGACTTGATTCAAGATCTCAATTGAAGAAAAGATTACAAATCACGTATATAGTGATAGTGTGAGGACTTTTCAATCCATAGTACATTGCTAAATCACTTATTCTTAAGGAAATTCAAAGAGTGAAAAAAATAATTGCAATCATGCTCATATGCATATTTGTCAGTTGTGCTGATACAGACAAGCAGCATATTGTGATATTCCATGCCGGCAGCCTATCGCCATTATTTAAAGAATGCAAAAGTCAATTTGAAAAAATTCATAACTTTACCGTACTTTTGGAAGCTTCAGGGAGTGTGGATGCTGCCCGCAAGATAGTTGATTTAAAAAAACAATGTGATGTAATTGCACTGGCTGATGCCAAACTTTTTGAAAGCCTGCTGAAAGAGTACTGCGCTTACTGGATTGGATTTGCAGGCAATGAAATGGTGCTTGCATATTCTCCGGAAAGCAAATATGCTACACAATTAGCTATAAACTGGTTGGATGCGTTGAAAAACTATCCTGTTGTGTGCTCACGCTCTGACCCTCTTCGCGATCCTTGTGGTTATAGAACACTCTTGGTGTGGAAACTGGCTTCGCTGTTATACCACAATCCAAAGCTTGAGGCGCTGTGTGAAAAACGGTCGCCAGTACAGTATATGCAACCAAAAGAAATTGATGCAATAACGCTGGTTGAAACTGGAGCGTGTGATGCTGTATGGATATATAAGTCGCTAGCAGTACAACGAAATTTGCCATTTGTTACTTTTGATGAACGGATAAATTTAAGCAATACTCGATATAATAATTATTATAAAAATGCATGTATCACACTCAAAGATTTTATGCGTATGTATACCATCTGTGGTGATGCAATCCTGTATGGTGTAAGTATTCCAAAAAATGCTGGTAACACACAAGGTGCAGTTGAATTTATACAATTTCTGCTTTCACCAAAGGGGAAGGAGTTGATTCAAAGACACGGATTTACCAGTACTTTGTATGTTAACAATCTCAATGCACTTCCTCAACCTTTAAAGAAGGTGGTAGCTCAATGAAAGGAACTGTTATATTTTATATAAGTATAGTCACACTATCACTTTTGCTTAGTGTTATCATCATTGTGCCTATTGCTTCTATGGTGTTTTCGGTGAATGTGGTAGAGCTTTATGCTGCAATCACTGACCAAGAAATTATCAGGTCACTGCTTCTTACATTTGAGTGTGCCATGTATGCCACTGTGATAGCAGTTATGCTGGGCATTCCGCTTGCTTATATTTTTGCGTATATTGAATTTCCATTAAAACGATTTATTATAACACTTTTTGATATTCCAATGATAATTCCCCATACTGCAAGTGGCATAGCACTGTTGTTTGTATTTGGCAGTGGTAAAATTGGCAGCATGTTGCATTCTGCTGGTATTGAGTTTGTTGGTGCAAAAACAGGAATTGTGATTGCAATGACGTTTGTGGCAATACCATATTTTATCAATGCCGTACACAATGGATTTGCATCAATTGATGCACGGCTTATTAATGTTGCGCGTACGCTGGGCGCTACAAAAAGCCAATGTTTTGTCCACGTCATTGTGCCGTTATCGTTCAGGGCCATAGTTACCGGTGCATTAATGATGTGGGCCAGAGGAATTAGTGAATTTGGCGCAGTGGTTATTATTGCCTATCATCCAATGATAGCGCCTGTGTTGCTGTATGACAGGTTTACTGCGTATGGGCTTAAAGGCTCACATCCTGTTGCAGCATTGCTGATTATATTCTGTATTATATTCTTTGTGATTTTACGCGTTGCTCTGACATATAGGGAAAAACATGCTTACTCTCCATAATATTTACTGGCAAAATGCACAGTTTACACTGTCAATCCCTTTCCTTGAATTTGCCGATCATGCACACTGTATGATTATGGGCAGATCAGGCTCAGGGAAGACGCTTTTGCTGTCAATCATTGCTGGTATCGTGAAGCCACAATCAGGAAATGTGCTGGTAGATGGCGGTAACATAACCAGTGTGCCGCCACACAAGCGAGGTATAGCAATGGTATATCAGGAGCCATTACTTTTTCCGCATTTGTCAGTTTATGAAAACATCTGCTTTGGTCTTGTGATGCAGCGGGTGCAAAAAACAATTATAAATGATAAAGCACATGAAGCAATGAAATTGTGCAATATTGAACATTTGAAAAACCGTGATACCAGAAATTTAAGTGGTGGGGAAAAACAGCGTGTTGCATTTGCACGAGCTATCGTTACAGAGCCAAGAATTTTACTGTTAGATGAACCGTTCACCTCGCTTGACCCTGTGTCAAAAGAAGAATTAGTTGCGTTACTGCAACGCATAAAAAAGTACTATAACCCAATGATTATACATGTGACCCACGATTTTGATGAAACTGTATCAATGGGCGATTACCTATATGTGCTAAGTGGTGGGAAGATCATTCAGCATGGTAGTGTGCTGGATGTGTATCGGTATCCTCAGGATGTGTTTGTTGCAGCCATGGTGGGAGCAAGGAATATTTTTACCGGGAAGCTAGTGCATTCAAAGGAGGGTGCGTATTTTGTTACTCACAAAGGCTTGCGGTTTTTCTTGGGCAATTTTAGTGCAGGAAACCCTACGCATGCAATTGTCCGTTCGGAAGATATTATCATTGCAAAAAGAATGCAACACAGCAGTGCAACAAATCAGTTTAAAGGAGTTGTCACCGACATTACAGAAATTAAGGGGCTGTATAAGGTGAGCATAGATATTGGTGAAACCATACAATCGGTAATCACAAAGCGCTCCCTTATTTCGTTGAATATAAAAAAAGGAGCAAAAGTTGTTGTAATTTTTAAAGGCAGTGCAGTATATTTGTTGTAACAACAGAGGTAGTCAATGCAGCGATTATTTCATTACACTTTTCTGATAACTTTACTGTGTGTCCTTTCTCAAGGAGCTATCGCACAAAATCCGCTGGAAGCTAAAAGGTTAAACCAGTTGGGGCTACAGTTACTTGAATGTGGCAACTATCAAAAAGCATCTGAGTATTTTAATTATGCAATACAAGCCGATCCATCAAATAAACTTTTCTACAATAACTGTGCCGTTGCATATATGAATATGAAAGAGTATCGCAAGGCAAAGGATATGCTGGCGATAGCTCTGGTAATTGATCCTCACTATGTCAAAGCACTCACCAACATGGCAATTGTGAGTTTTCATTTATTACAATTTGCTGAAGCGTATAGCTATTACACAAAAGCGCTTGTAGCCGATAGCTCATATACAAAAGAACGCTTCAGGATAGATAAAGTCATTGCAGGCGTAAAAAAGGTACAGAGTGAAAATCCCAATAACTCAGATGTTAAAGAGATTCTGCGGCAACTGGAAATAATTAAAAATACAAATGATGCCACGTTAAAATAATTTTGAACTATCTAAAAGTATTGTAACAGGCCCATCATTAATAATGGAAACCTGCATATAAGCTTGAAATTTTCCCTGCTGCACTTTTGGATAATGCTTGGCACATAATGAAACAAATGCATCAAAGAATTGTGATGCCTGTTGGGGCTTCATTGCACTGGAAAAGGAAGGCCGTCGTCCTTTGCGGGCATCACCATACAGTGTAAACTGTGGCACGATAAGAAGCTCCCCACCAACATCAGCTACTGATAGGTTCATAAATGAATCTGCATCATCAAAGATGCGCAATCCGATTATCTTATGGCAGATGTAGTTGAGGTCGTTGTCTGTATCAGTATCGGTAAAGCCAACAAACACACACAACCCTTTATTTATGGAAGCTATAATATGGCTATCAACTGCAACGCTAGCCTGGCGTACTCGCTGGATTACTGCCCGCATTGTTTTACAAAAGTTTTTTCTTTAATACATTTTCAGGTTGAACACCAATCATTCGGTCAATCTCTTTGCCATTTTCAAACAGAATGAGCGTTGGAATTGATGAGATGCCATAACGCTGTGCTGTTTCAGGATTGTTATCCGTGTTTACCTTTACTATCTTTGTTTTTATTTCAGGATCCTGAGACAACTTTTCAAGTATTGGGGTTTGCATTCGGCAAGGACCGCACCAGGGTGCCCAAAAATCAACCAGCACTTTGCCATTATGTTCAAGTACTTCAGAACTAAAATTACTATCGTTTATTTCTACCAAGCCCATGATTACCTCCACATAATTTCAGATTACAATAATAGCATACAGATATATAAATTCAATAATTATTCTGTTACATATAATGGTATTTGTAATATTTTAGAATATAGCCAATATGGTTTAGTAGAACACAACATTATATTGATTGTATATAAAATTATTGTCAATTCAAAAGATTGGAAAGCAATGCTATAAGTTATTTTTTTTTTAGTTAAATTATAAGTATAGACAATAATAAAATAAGTTTATGTAATGTTTACATATTCTTTTTATTTGACATGCAGCTATGGGTTGATACAAATAATAAAATCTAATTTCAATAGTATATCCATTACTATGGTTTGTTGCAGTGTATACACTATAAAACAAAAGTGCATAGTAAATCGGGGGAAATGGTTACAGGCAACTATTATAAGGAGTTTTACGCATGCTAACAATTAAAAATCTTTTTAAGTCTATCTGGCTCATCATGTGGGCTTCGCTGATGAGCGTATTGCTTTTTATACCTATGACTGTGGCTGCTGTATTTTCAGTTACCGGTAATCTGGCGTTTAACATTTCCAAGATATGGGCATGGACAATGCTTATAGTAACTGGTGTAAAGGTGCACATAAAAGGTAGGGAAAAAATACAGCCTGGTGTGCAATATGTAATTATCAGCAATCATCAATCTCAGTACGATATATTAGCTCTAGTGACATCGTTAAAAATACAATTCAGATGGGTGATTAAAAAAGAATTGCTGTATGTACCATTGTTTGGATGGGCGCTGTATGCCGCAAAAAATGTATTTATTGACAGGGGTAACAGGGAAAAAGCCATAGCAAGCATTAACAGGGCCGTCAACCGTTTACCAAAGGGCGTTAGTATACTGGTATTTGCAGAAGGAACACGTTCAAAAGATGGTTCATTGCAAAAATTTAAAAAGGGTGGTTTTACAATAGCCATAGAACGAAAGATGCCCATTTTGCCAGTAGCAGTCAAGGGAAGCAGGGAAATTCTTCCTAAGGGCAGTTTTGTTTTTACCCGTGGCAGCATTGAGGTAGTGGTGTGTGATCCTATACCAGTTGAAGAGTATACTCACGAAAGAATTGATGAATTGATTAATAAAACTCATACAATTATAGAAGACGAACTCAAGAGAAGTTAATTTCCCTCAGCTGTGTATATATTGGTCCTGTGGGGGTTAGCTTTGATGAAAAAAGCACAATGCGATTGAATACTGCAGAGCCAAATTCTGCTCTCTCTAAGGATTTCAGCTTCTCGTTAATCTTTTCTGTTAGTTTTCTTCCCTTTCGGATGCGTGCAAGGGTAAGGTGTGGCACAAAGGGGCGGTTTTCTTCTTTTATGCCAAATTGTTTTACAAATGACTCCATTTGCTTTGCCAGCTGATTCATTGCTTTTTCATTGGTAATAATCCCAGTCCAAAGTACTGAAGGGTTTTTGCTGTTGGGAAACATCCCAATTCCCTTCACAGTATACTCTAAGGAGGATAGCTGTATTGCAATAGTACCAAATGCTTTTTCTATTGCATGTGCAACATTACCTTCGCACTCACCAATAAATTTAAGTGTTAAGTGGTATTGTGCAGGTTCTACTACTTTTAACACATCAGAGAAAGCTGATAATGTGTTGTATACGGGTTTTAGATTAGTGATAATTAAATCATCAATCGGCAATGCAATAAATAGCCTGTTCATTCTATCTCCTCAATGATGCGTGGTACAATAAAATGGTTTTTTTCAAACTGTGGTGCTATTTTTTCAACTTCTTCAACTGACAGAGATTGATGTACAGTATCTTCTCTAAACACATTGGATAGTGGAACTATATGATCAGCGGGTTGCACATTGGTGGTATCAAGTTCATTTATCTTTTCAACATAGCGGATAATGTCCTCAAGCTGCCTTGCAAACTCTTGTTTTTCTTGTTGAGTAAGCTCTAAACGGGCCAATTCACATACTTTGTTTATTACTGATTCATCAAATTTCATTTACTAATCCTCCATGGTGGTTTTAAGGAAATGATTGCCTTTTGTCCTATATTCTTTACGTACAAATGTACAATCAACAATTTTTTCAACAGTGGGCAACTTTATTACAACCTGCACAGTGAATTGGCGCTCACTCACCGGGATCCATTTTCCTGCTACCACCATGCAGTGGATATCTGCTGGTAGAATAAAGGGAAGTGTGTAGGGAATGACATCATTTTCAAAATCAATTTTCTGAATTTTACCGGTGTATGTGAGCAATCGTTGTGGGGTTAGCAGTTCTTCTGTCTTTATGAATCCATAGGCTGGCGAGGATAAATAGCTTTTCAATTCATCTTTAGTAAACACTGGTGTACGGTTGTTGCCGTAAATAACTGCAATCTCTTTTATTAAAAGAGGCTGATTGCTTTTATTTTCAATCAAAATAAGAAAAAAGGGTATTTTAGGCAGTCTTCCACTTATTGACCTGTCAATGAACTTGCTGCTGGTAGCAATTCTTGTCCAGGTGTCTTCGGTAAATGGCTCTATAGTTACGGTAATGTCATTATTAGTTATTGTTGCAATTGGCTCTTTAGTCTGTGACTCTACCGTGTGAACAAGTCCAAATTGCGTTTTACATGCCACTAAAAGAGATAGTAATACTATTATTGTTCTATACATAACCTGTGTACCTTTGGTAAAAACAATAAAAGGGCGATAGCTCATTTGTAAAGTTTTTTAAATATAAAGAAATAAGAAAATTTAATCACAGACTAAAGCTATACAGGATTATTCGGCTTGTTTGGATGCGGCAAACCTTTTGCAGACTCAAGTGCAGCTGACCCGATAGGATGCTATTGTTTAGAATGCAGTGGAATGATTAAAAACTACAATACGTGAGCACAGTGTTATATATACGTTTGCTATTGTACTTTGTACCTTGCAATAACCAAGTAGAAATAAACATCATTGTCAATGGTAATGAATCAATCTATAAATCAAATAAAAAAAAATTTATTGCAATAATCCCGTCATCTGCACTTTATGCATAGAATTGAAGGTTGAAAAAAATTTATGCGAAAATATTCTATTGTTTTAGCAATTCTATTGTATACTGCCTGTGGCAAGCAGCCAGTTGTGACAAATTTGTTGAATACAGATTTTGCCATTGAATACAATATACAGTATTTGCAGAATTTGTATTCCAACACCATTTATATTGATCCATGGATGAAAAAGCCATATATTGTAAAAATTGCTCATGACATTGATATAGAAAAAAAATGGTCAAAAACAACGCGCTCACTAGTGCTTGCAGCAACAAAACAAAAAAAGGCACGAGTTTATTTTCCACTGCTTCACAAAGGGGTTTTGTCGTTTGACTGTGCATCATTGGGTAAGGGAAGGCTTTCTATTCAGTTACTATCGCCAAAAAAAAAGATAGTATTGGGGCACTATGAACTCACATCATTGCCCTTTAAATCATTGAGCTTGGCAATAGATACAATACCAGCTGATTCAAAACTTGTGATGGAATTTGAAACTGATAGTGAAAAACCAGAGTATTGTTTTATTGCCAATGCGTTTGTGCAGCACAGGCCAAATAATTCTAAGCCAAATGTGGTGTTTATTTCTGTTGATGCATTGCGTGCTGACGCTGTTCACTGTATTGTACCAAAGTACAATATCACACCTAATATTGATGCGCTATCAGCTGATGGGGTTGCGTTTACCAATCACTGTGTTGTTGTCAACTGGACGCGCCCTTCCACCATTGCAATGCTTGCCTCCGTGTATGGCTCTGCAACGGGAGTCAACATTTACTACTTTCAGGTATCAAATCAGGAAAAGAAATATTTTTATAATCAAAGTGGTGTGCTGCCACTGCCTGTGCTATTTAGTCAACATGGTTATATAACCCGCTCCATTGGCAACAATGCATTTATACTGGACCATACTGGTATTGGTGTTGACTTGGGCTTTGACGATATGTCCGAATACCAGCGTCAGTGGGAAGATACCATGGATATTGCTGATGAAGTGATACAATGGTTGAACGCCAATAAAGATAAGCCGTTTTTTCTTTTCATTAATTTTAATGCTCCGCACAATGCCTATATACCACCACCAAAATATTTGGATCCACTGCGAAAATCAGTCAAAGGTGTGCACCCATGGTTTAGGCGCTATTTAGGCGAAGTAGCGTACACCGATGATTATGTTGGCAGGGTAGTTGCAACATTGAAAAAGCTTAATCTATACGATAATACAATTATTGTACTAACAACTGATCATGGTGAGGTTTTCAACAGTGCACATGAACATAGCCCTTACACTGACAAGAAGTCAATATTTACTCATGGGCAAACGCTCTTTGATGAAGAAATCCATGTACCATTGATTATAAAATTTGCTAAAGATAATGAAGTAAAGTCAGCAAAAGTGGCATATCAGGTGCGTAATGTTGACATTGCACCAACGGTATGCATACTTGCAAAGCTTCCTGTGCCCGATAGCTACCAGGGCAAAAGCCTGCTCCCATTGATTGAAGGGTCAGAGCATGCTGATAGACCTGTATACTGTGAGGGGAGGCTTATGTATGGGGTACGCATCGACAATTTTAAATATGTAGAGAAGTTCTATGGCTTTGGGGTTAAACCGCATCACTGGGGTGGTGCCATGGTTGATGAATATTATGAATTATACGATTTACAAAAAGATCCTGAAGAGCTAAACAACATTGTGAATGTAAATACGCAAAAAGCCAGGGAAATGCAAAAGAAATTGTATGCTCTGAGATTTACTCAGCCTGAGAATGTTCTGTATGCAAAAAATGATGTTAAAGGCAGTATATCCGTACAGCAAGGATTTTTTTATACACTGGAGTCTGATGGCAAGGTAGAAAAAATTAACAGGCAGCAATATACGTTCAGCCTTAAAAAAGGGCAAAAACTGGTATTCTCAACCATACCATCCCGCACTACGTATTACATCCAGTCAGAAAGTATGGTATTGTGGGGATACAGTGGTACTGTACTCCCTAAAGTAGGCAACCGGTATGTCTTTGATACAACACAGGTCCTTTTGCAAAAAGTGCCTGATGAGGCTGCGTTGGGCTTATTCCCTGATGATTTAATTGTGTGGAGTAAACAACAAAAGGGTGGTATACAAGCAGTTTTGGAGGATGTTCCTATTTCTAGTGAAATGAATACACTGCTTAAGCAATGGGGCTATATACAGAATGGTGGTGCTCGTTAAAATCTAACGGATTATATCCTGAATCCATTCAACAGTTTGGCCCAAAATGGAGATGCAGTCAAAACGGATGGTAAATTGTGTGGTATTGTATTGAGGATATTGTGTCAAGAAGTATGTTGCAACCGCACGCAGTGATTTTATTTTTTTATGAGTGATAGCGTATGATGGATTACCAAATGCTGGTGTATGACGCGTTTTAACCTCAAAGAACACTAGGAGATTATTTTTTGTGCCAATAATGTCAATTTCACCATAACGACCGTATCTAAAATTTTGAGCAATAATAGTAAACCCCTGATGTTCTATATACTCTTTTGCCAGGGATTCGCCCTGGTTGCCGTACTGATAATTATTCATTATTGTGTTCCGCTATGTATATTTTACATTACAATACTTCAAATAGATTGACGCCAATTTCAGATTCATCCAGTGCACGGGTAATGTACAGTGCTTTTTCTTCAAGCAAATTGACTATGATGGTATCAGTGAATCGCTTTTTGTTTGAATCAATAATAAGTTTCACTATAGGGCGTAAAGGCTTTTGCGGGATAGACCCTATTACAATGCCTATAGTACCATTGTTCAGCTCAACGATAGAACCAATTGGATATACCGACATGCGTGACAGAAACACTCGCAGGATAACTGGGTCAAATTTATTGATGCCACTTGAAAGCAGATTTTTCATTGCCTGATAAAAAAATACCCGCTTGCGGTATGCCCTATTTGCTATTTGAGCTTCGTATGAATCAGCTATTGCTGCAATACGTGCATATTCATCAATTTGTGTGCCTTTTAATCCTCGTGGGTAACCTTTGCCATCGTACTGTTCATGGTGCTGCAGGCACACAAGGGCACTTTTTTCGGGTATTTTGCCAAGCTGACGCAATGCCTTGTATCCATGCAGAGGGTGCGTTTTTATCTGATTAAATTCATGCTCGGTGAGGTTGGATTGCTTGTGCATAATGTATGCAGGTAATTTTATCATACCTGCATCAATAAGCATGGTGCCAATGCCAAGTTCACGAAGCTTAAGAGGAGTGTATTTTAAAGCCATACCTATGAGCAATGAGTAAAACGTAACATTTACCGAATGGACAACTAAATAGTTTTTGCCTTCTTCCAAACCATATAAAAACAGAAAGATATTGGGATAATTTTTCATAATTTCAATTATCTTTGTAAGGGACACATCAATTCCATCAATAGAAAACTGTTCATCTGCTTTGATAGCATTATGGACATTAGCTACCGCTTTGCAGGCTTCTTTATGAATTTCTATAAGGGGTACCCGCTGAGTGAGGAGTTTATTGTAGTCATCAATAATCTTTCTGGCTTCATCGCTTTCGGTCATGGTTGCTCGGGCTGTTGCAGCTTTAATTTCCTGCTCGGTAGAAACTAAATTACCTGCAGTTTCAACCTCGCTGACACCCCAGCGCATAAGTTTTTTTATGTCATCAAGCTTGATAGAGACATTGGCAGCAACCAGCATGTTGTTACTGTCTATATATACAGGTTTGTCAAACCTCATGCCGGGTTTTAATTCATCAACAGGTATTTTTCGCATTTCAGCCATAGTTGCAAGATTTTTATATTACATTATATTCATGTTTTTACAAACAAACTGTGTATACCATTCAGTACGGTATTTCAATTCAATTTTCGTCTAAAATCGCTGTTTACTCTATAACAATATGCCAGGACAATTGCTACCGCTGCGTAAAGATTTTCAGGTATGAAAGAATCTGGTTCCAGTGAAGATAACACTACAGCTAAATCTTTATCCTGATAAATTGGTATATTATACTCTTTTGCTTTGTCAAGAATACTTTTTGCAAGCTTACCTTTTCCTTTTGCTATAACCTTTGGAATTGCATCTTCTATTGAATATTTCAATGCAACTGCAATATCTTCCATTATTGAATTTCCTATACTGAATAATCGATGCTATATTGTATGTGTAACGTGTTAATTAATGCAATAATTTTTTCTTCCCACTGGCTCTTTTGTATGCATGTGCATAATGCCTTTTTGCCGGTATGTTCTTCAATCATCCTTGCAAGCAAAGTACTCTGTGGCTGTAATTTGTTAAATGATGTTTCATTGAAACAATATATTTTTACAGCTACCATATCTTTTTCATACATGACAATATTCAGCTTCCCTAAGTGGGTAAATGTGATATCAATACATACAAAATTATCATCGGCAATAATATAGGTATCATTAAATGTGGTGCCATCATAATACGGCACGGTGAATAAATTTCGGGAGCTATCGCCAAGATATTGTACAAGGCTTTCGATGTCATCCCTTGAAAGCATGGACATGATACTTTGTATTTCTTCATCTTCAAGCACAAGATTTTGCAATGAGCTATCGCCAATATTTTGTACTATATGCATAGTTAAACTTATACCAGTTTCTTTTGATAAAGTGTAACAAAATTTTTGTAGCAGTTTGTCAGGGATCCCTTTTTGCTGCAAACGCTTGAGCAAGGGAGATAACACTGTAAATGTTGCCTGCTGCGCTGCCATGCTGTCAAATAGAGCTTTATGAATTGTAAAAACAGTAAGGGCTTCTAGCTTATGCACTCTACGCAAAAATGATGGATAGTGTGGGGGTGTGGCCATAAGTATATCGTTATGTGCCACAGCCTTTGGTTCAATCAGTGAAAAGATAAAACGGTTGCCGGTGATTTTATCAAATTTAAGCAATATATGATTGGATGATGGAAGTCCTTTGGTAAAACGAGTTTCAAAAAACTGGTTGCCAACGCGCACCATAGCTGTTGTGGCGTCAATTCGTTTGGTTATTGTGCCTACTACAATCTGTCCACTTTTCAGTGCAAGTGTGGATGTCTTTGTGCTGTATGCGCTTACTATGTTATCTGTAATTTTCATTCAAATAGCGATAGTTCCTGGCAAAATAGGCTTGCAACCGGCTCATAGGTCCTTCGATGAAGGGGCGATGGGCCGCATTTTTTTATTGCTTCTATATGTTCTTTTGTTGCATATCCCTTATGGTGGGCAAAGCCATATTCCGGATATTGTGCATCAATATGCATCATATATTCATCACGGGTTACTTTGGCAATGATTGATGCAGAGGCAATGGAAATAGAACAGCAATCACCTTTAATTATGGAATGATAAGGGAGTGCTAGAGGGAATGAAAAATTGCCATCAATAAGTAGCTTATCAGGTGTGTACGGGCACTGTTGCAAAAGCCTTGTGATAGCAAAATAGGTGGCTCCATTGATATTTTTTTCATCAATGATTTCAACTGGCACCAGCAGGCAGTCCCACCACATGCAATATGTGGTGATAATATCTTTTGCTTTGGTTCTTTTTTTGTGCGATAGTTTTTTTGAATCATCTATGCACTGTACAATCTCCTTGGGTGGCTGCTTAAAGAATTCCTCAGGGTATATAACCATAGAAACAGAAAGAGGCCCCGCCAGTGAGCCCCTTCCTGCTTCATCTATGCCAGCTATGAGTTTACACCCTTTTACATATTCTTCATATTCTATTGCAAAATTTGGTTTTGCACACATACACTATTGTGCATTAGATTCAGTAGTTTCCTGGTTTTCCACAACTTCGTGTGTTGCAGGTGTTTCAATGGCCTTCTTGCGTGAACGCACTTCTTTAAGTTTGGCTGATTTACCTGTCCTTTCGCGGAGGAAATAAAGTTTGGCTCTACGTTTTTTGCCTTTTCTAACCACAGTGATTTTTTCAATTCGCGGTGAATGCAAAGGGAATATCCTTTCAACACCCACATCATAGGATATTCTCCTCACTGTGAAGGTTTTGCTAATACCTTTGTTATCTATAGCAATAACTATGCCTTCATACACCTGGATTCGCTCTTTGTCGCCTTCAATTATTCTGTAGTGGACTTTAACGGTATCCCCTACCTCAAAGTTGACATTGCGGTAACTTTTGCTAAATTCGTTTTGAACTAACTGTATTGCTTTCATTGTTCTACCTCATCTTTTTTTGCTAAATACAATCTATACAGATCAGGCCTTACTGCCTTAGTCTTTTCAATGCTTTTTTCCAAACGCCACTGCCGTATCTTTTCATGATTGCCGGAAAGCAGTATATCCGGGACCTGCATTCCGTCAATTTGGCGAGGGCGTGTGTACTGTGGATACTCTAAAAGATAATTTTCAAAGCTCTCTTCCGATAGTGACTGGGGATTGGACATAAACCCCGGTATATATCGGCACAGCGCATCTATAATTACCAGTGTTGCAAATTCGCCGCCAGAAAGGATATAGTCGCCAATTGATATTTCATAGTCAACGTAGCGGTCAATGATCCTTTGATCTATGCCTTCATACTGGCCGCAAATAAAACAGTAACTATCGTACTCAAAAAGCTTTTTAACAAGAGCCTGCGTCAGCACAGTCCCTGATGGTGAAGGGTAAATAACAATTGCATTACCCTTGTGCTGCTTTATAGCTTTACATAAAGGTCCTGGCATAAGCACCATACCGCTTCCGCCACCGTAGGGGTAATCATCGCACTGCCGGTAGTGCCCTTCGCCAAATTCCCTCAAGTTAATAATATCAAACTGGCATAGCCCCTTTTCAACTGCTTTTCCTAAAAGCCCCGTTTGCAGGGGACTTTGAAAAAATTCTGGAAACAGCGTAATGATTTTAAAGATCTTCACTCAATAAGCCCTTCAATAGGGAAAATCTCAAGGATACGCTCATCAATCCTTTGGGTACTAACCATACTTTCAACAAACGGGATAAGATATTCCTTACCTTCAGGAGTTTTTACTACCAGCGTATCCGCTGCGCCAGTTTGTACAATATCAGTTATATTGCCAAAATGGATGCTGTTATAATACACTTGGCATCCAATAATTGCCGAATAGTGAAAACTGTCACTGTCAAGATCTATTTGAGCGTCCTCAGAATCAACAAAAAGCTCGCACCCTTTTATTGCATTTGCAGCTTCTACATCATCTATGCCCTTTAAATATAAGTACCCTGTGCGGCGTGCTGCAATAGTAAAACCCGTTACAGTAAATGCTTTGTAGTGCCCTCGTATATTTACATATACTGGCACATCACCAGAAAACCGCTCAGGAAAATCAGTAATTATATGCACTTTTAGGCATCCATCAAGCCCATGGATGCCCGATATGACTCCAATACGGAAATATTCTTTACTGCTCAATCAAGTATTTCCAATACAATCCTTTTGCCAGTTTTTGTAGCTGAAGCATTTAAAATAGTTCTGATTGCACGCGCAATCCTTCCATGCTTCCCAATGACTTTGCCAATGTCTTCTTTGGTAACTTTCAATTCAAGGATAGTAGATTTTTCACCTTCAATCTCTCTAATTTCAACTTTGTCAGGATTGTCAACTAATGATTTAACCATGTACTCTACAAGTTCCTTGTAATTCATCGTTATCGCCTCCGCTTGTTAGATTGAGATAGCCTCTAAATACCGGCTTTTTTTAATAATTTTGCGATAGTATCTGTAGGCTGAGCTCCTTTTTTCAGCCATTCTACAACCTTTTCCTTATCAACCACAAATTGTTCACCTTTCACTATAGGTTGATAATGTCCCAAGCTTTCAATAACAGCACCATCACGACGTTTTCGTGAATCAACCACCACAACCTTATAAAACGGTTTCTTTTTGGTTCCAGCGCGTTGCAATCGAATCTTTACCACGTATCTACCTCCTGAAATAGTTAGTGGATGATTATTTTTTATACTAATCTTTTGTCAATACAAAATATACTACACCACAAGATTGAAATCAAGTAAACAACAATTTATGGGTAAAATATAAAGAATAAAATAATGTACTATGTAGTATAAGTATATAGTAGTGTTTAGCACAAATGTTTTACAAGTACAAAATTTATTGGGTTTATTGTTTTGCCTTTTTTGCTAATTCCAGTAGTTTTTTTGCCCTGGCATTGAAATCATCATTAGTGAATACAGCGCTTCCTGCAACTATGATTTGGGCTCCCGCTTTTACCACATCTGCAATGGTGTCTTCATTGATGCCGCCATCAACTTCAATACTGACATTGAGGTTGTTAGTAGTAATAAATGCAAAAAGTTTTTCTATTCTTTTGAGCGAGGATGCAATAAATTTTTGTCCGTAGAATCCGGGCTCAACGGACATTATCAGTACCATGTCGGTATATTCAAGAATGTCGTACAGGGATTCCACCGGTGTTGAAGGATTTATGCTAATGCCTGCTTTTATGCTGGCATTGCGTATAGTGTGTAACAGACGTACCGGTTGCTGTGTGCTTTCATAGTGAATAGTTAAAAAATAAGGCTTACATTCAATATACTGCTGTAGCGATAGCTCCGGTTTTTGAATCATTAGGTGTACATCAAGAGGTATATCAGTGTGTTGCTTTAGATTCTGTATATATCCAGGACCTATGGTAAGGTTGGGTACAAAGTTGCCATCCATCACATCTATGTGTAGGAAATGGATACAGGTGCTGTCAAACGACGACACAACAGAGCCAAGCGTTGTGAGGTCAGTGGCTATGATAGAGGGCGACAGTAATACTATATCAGTCAAATTCTTCAACATCAAAACTGAGTACCTTTACCTGTTTTTTATTACACATCACGTATACTCGTGCATTACCTGTACGGTGGAATACACAATCAATAGTATTGCCAGGTTTTAATTTCTGTGAAAAACAAAGCCGCTTTGATGAATTATCGCTTACATATATTTCATAAAGGCCTTCATCTTCATCATTGGGTACTGTGTATTTAAGACGTTCATACGCGTAATACGGCTTGTCCTTCATTTCGTAATAATACACCTGTAAGGTTACTGTTTGCCCTTCGGTTAGTGGCTGTCCTTCCTGTGGGTTTGCCTGTGCAATGATACCGCTCTGTGCAATGTCATTAGTGGGTATCACTGTAAACGTAACAAATACTTTTTTTGACATTAATAGAGGAAAGCACAGGTCAACAGATTGGCCTACAACCTTTGGCATTACAGGCTGTGTTGCACTTCCGCTTGAAACCAGCAGATTCACTTTTCGGTCAAGCAGTATCTTTTCTCCAGATTTTGGACTTTGGTCAATAACCACGTTGTCGGCGGTTTTCTCCGAGGGAATGTAGGAGATGACACCCACACGCAGTGATATGGTTTTATCATATAAATGCAGATTTTTAAGCTTGTTGAGGGCAAAAGGCAATTCCATGCCTACTACACTAGGCATATCAATGGTTAAATTACTGCGGCTTACTAATAGGCGAATGGTGCTGTTTTCAGAAACTATCTCCCCTGGTTCTGGGTATTGTCGCAATATAATATCATTGTCAATATCATGCACATCGTAAAATTTAAGCTGAGGCTTCAAACCTTTGCGAATAAGGCTGTTGTGGACATCAGCATAGCGTTTGCCAACTACATCAGGTATTTTTACTTCTTTTTCAGGTTTGGTCAATACCACTACAATGATAGCAGATACTATCAGATATATAGAGATAGCAATAAAAATTATAAAAGCAATCCTGCTGTATGGATGCTTAAGCCATCCTTTTGACCGTTCAATAATATCTTTCAATGAATAATTTGGCATTGCGTTTACCTTCTTTATGTTAGCAAAATTATAGTATATAGTAGTATCAGTACAATGAAATTTGAACACAAGCAAAATTTATATTTTGCGTCAAGAATTATTTTTGGTAATGGTTATTTGTTATCAAGAGTTTTCAATAATTCTTTAGCTTCTTGCGCTGCATTTGATTGTGGATAATATTGTAGTAGGTAATTAATTGTAGATTTTGCTAGTTCCTTGTTTCCCATTGCCAGATATGTTTGAGCAAGGCCAAAGTATCCTTCGCTTCTAATTAAAGGTTCGGGATAATTATTAAGCAATTGAGTGAATATGTGTTTTGCCTTTTCATAATCCTGTATATTTTTTAGCAGTATGTGTCCTATTCTGTACAATGCCACATTTGCTTCGGTTGTGTTTCCGGTTTCTTTTACAAATTCGTTGTATCTTTCAATAGCTTTTGTGTACTGCCCATTTGATTCAAATACCATAGCTTCTTGTAACAAGCGTTCAGTAATTCGTTCAATTCGTATACGCACAGTGTTAGTAATTCGGGGCTTGCAATCTATTTCAACAGTAGCAGCTTTACATCCTTCGGCTTTTGCTGTCACTACGTTTTTGCCTTTTTGTGCGATTGCCATAAGCTTTTTATTTTTTGTAGTACCTGCAAATGTGTCATTTATATAAATTTCCGCATCTACGGGCTCAGTAGTAATTAAAAGATTTGCAATTTTATTGTTGAGTGCATCGTCAATTGTTTTAGCAATATGCGATGCTATAGCCCTGAGGGAATTTGGAGTGACTGCATCTACACTTCCAGTAAAGATGATTTTTTGATTGCTGGAATTTATTATTCCGTAGTTGACAACAATGAGGTCAGGAAATACCCGTATATTGCCAATAATCCTGTATTCTATTCCATGAATGGTAAACAGTTGATCCGCTTTAGAATTTTCAATGATGCCAGCCATTTCCAGTGATTTTTCTTCAAGAAGGCGGCTTGTAAATTTACTTTCAATAATGCTGTTTTTGGTCTTATCAGCTAATGCGCTAGTAAGCATTTCCATAAATGTAGCGCAATATAGTGCAGTAGGTGGGTTTTCAAAAAATTCCCTGAACTCCTGAATGCCAACAGTTGGTGTGTCTTTTGTGTGTTCCAGATATTGTTGTATTTGTGAAAATGTTAAAGAAGAAAAATAGTCAGCAACCTTGCTCACTCCATTGTTGAGACCATCCGCTTCAACACCACAGGTTGAAACTATTTTCCATGATTGGATGTCCACCATACGTGCATCAACTTCGTATCTATCTAATATTTTGCCAATACTGCCAACAACAAGGTAGTCAATCTGCAGCATATCAGCTTTCCCTTTTAACACAGTGGGATCCTCAATTCCTATCTGAACCTTTTCAAGTAGATTAAGGTAGCTTTGTATGGCATTGGGTTGCCGTATGGTGATATGTTTATTGTTCGATAGTAACTGGGTAAGTGAATCTGTTGCAGATGGACTTATCGCTTCCATTGCAGGGGTGTCATCAAAAGGAGCTATCGCCACACGTATACTCTGTTCCTGACCGATCAAGAAGCTACATACAATAATTAATGTTATAATTATGGCAGGGATAATTGTTTTTTTCATAATGCGCCTCCAAGCATTCTTATCCAGGATTCAACTGCTTTGCGGTCGGGAGCATTTGGGCGCACGGTAAGATATTTTTTATACCACTCTATTGCTGCTTTACTGTTTTTTAATCGCGTTTCATAGAGTATGCCTAAGTTTTTATACGCTGGTGCAAAATCAGGTTTTGTAGTAATACATTTTTTTAAATATTCTTCAGCCTGAGAATATTTTTGTGTTTGGGCATAAAGCAAGGCCAGGTTATTCATTGCCGTGAACATTTTTTGGTCATATTTGATAGCAGTAAGGTATTCTTCAATAGCTTGAGGGTATTTATATTGCTTGTATAACGAGTTGCCCAATTCAAAGTGTGCTGGTGCAAAGTCAGATTTTAACTTTATTGCTTCTTCTAATTCTTTTTGAGCATCCTGATAGCGTCCAACTTCATTATATGATTTCCCTAACAGGTATCGGGAGGTATAGAGGTTTGGCTGATATTTTACCGCGTTCTGGGAGTAATCTAACATTAATGCAATATTGCCTTTTAATGCCAGTAACTGGGCAATTTGAGTGGATGCAACAGCTTTTTCGTAATCATTGGGAGCTTTGAGGAGTTTTTCTTTGAGTTGTTCAATCTGTTTATTTATGCTGGTTTTAGAAGCAAGGTTTGCTTCCCGAGCGACAATTGCCGCCTCATCCTTTTTGCTGCATGCAGAGCACAGAAACAGAATAAAAATAAGAAATGGTATTATGTGTTTCATAATAACCTTCGTAATGTTTTTTAAGATTATTGTGCCAGTACTTTGTGCACTTTGGTTGCAAATGTGTTCAAATAAAATGAATAATTTGATTAACTTGTCAAGAATAATATAACTGTTCAATTATAATTCATTTATGGAATGATTATCCATTGATTGTAGTTTTCTTTTGTTATGATCTTATTTACTTTAGATCATAGGCCATATCTGTTGTGAAATCAACAATACTGTGATATGAACTATATAAGTATGAAGGTATACAAATACACCTGTGGGAAAAAGAGAAGAGTTGAGAAAGGATAAGAATGTAATAAAAATATTTTATTACTATTGTGCGATAGTTACTGCTATTTAAACCACCGTAAGAAAATATTTAAAAAAATAGTAAGAATAATACTTATTAGTAGCATAGTCATAAATGGAAAGTACACTGTAATGTTGCCTTTGTTGAAGGTAAAATCGCCGGGCAACTTACCTAAAAATTTGAAAGATAGCTGCCACAGTAAGCCAATGACAATAAGAATAATACCTGCTATTATTAATAATCTTCCCATGATACACTCACTCTCCTACAATACGGTCTATTTATTACAACCATCATTACAACGACGGTGAATACATTTGTAATATAAATTTGTTATAAAATTAATTATCGCTTATAAAATACTAAAAGAGTTTGTTGTTGACAATATGTTTTTTGTTTAGTAGGATATTGTATAATAAAGTTGTTACTATATCATTATGGATTATTCGTTTGAACATACTGTTGATTTGCATGAATTAATCGATAATCTGCCAGATTTAATTTTGTCCGTGGATTATCCTTCAGGAATTATACAGTATGCTAATATCCATGCAATTGAAAGATTAGGGCTTTCTTTAAAAAAAGTTAAAACATTGCGCGACCTTTCTCACTATCTCCATCCACGTTATCGGAGAAAATATCTTCAGCATTGGCGTGATATAAAAGATGGAATTCTTGTGCCATCGTTTACATTTGAAGTCAAAACAAATGACAACACTGTGTTGTGGGTAGAACAAAAAAATATATACATAAAGCAGGGTGAACAAGTCATCCGTGTCTATGCAGTCATAAGGGATATAACCGAGCGCAAACGCCTAGAAGAAGAAATGCTTCAGGCATTTTATTTTTCTGAAAATCTTTTTTTGCATTCTCCATATATTATTTTGCTTTATGATACTTTGGGATATATAAAAAGGCAAAATATGACTTTCAGAGCAATAGCAGAACATGTTGATAATTTAATACCTCACTATAATGTATGGAAGGACAAACAGTTACAAAAGCATGGGATTGACCTTATTTTTAAAGAAGTTTTACGAGGGCGCATAATGGATGTGCCGCGTTTTCCGTATACGCTTAAAATTAAGGGGGAGGATGTCACCTTCTATTTTGCAGGAAAAGCTTTTCCATACGTGCGTTCTTCACGTGAAACCGAAGGGTTTGTTGTCATGTTAGAGGATGTATCTGCCAAGCACAAACGTGAACAGGAAACATTGGAAACAAAACGGCTTGAAAGCGTTGGGCGACTTGCACGCGGTATTGCACATGAATTTAATAATATCCTTGCTGGTATATCCGGATTTGCGGAGATTCTTTTGCGCAAGCTATCACCAGATGATCCTAACAGGCATTTTGCAACCAGGATATTTGAAGCTGCAAGCAAAGCAGCAACTCTTACCAATCAGCTGTTAGGATTTGCACGGGGGCAGCTTTATAATCCTTCATATCTAGATATTCGTGCTCCCATTATGTATGCGATAGGTGCCACGCCTAATCTGCATAACAGAATTAATATAAAAAAAGAATTTGAGGAATCAGAATATAAGGTATATGGTGATGTAAATCAATTACGTCAGGTATTTATAGAGATACTTCGAAATGCAGCGGAAGCAATTGGACAGGAAGGCCAAATTGAAATAAAAGTACAGTATATAAGCAATGAATTTTTGCCCGTAGAGGTCAGAAAAAAATATGCTAAGTGTGTTCAGATTGACATTACCGACTCCGGGGTGGGCATTGACAGTGGTATACTGTCAAGGGTGTTTGAACCGTATTTTACCACAAAAGATCCGTTGAAACATAGTGGAATGGGCCTGGCTATTGCATTTGGCCATATAAAAAATCATGAAGGGCATATAACAATTACACCTGTAGAAAAAGGGACAAAAGTTACAGTACTTCTGCCTGCAATAAAAGAGCCCGACCTTTCCATATTAAAACACCCTCGTTATCAGCGCATACTTGTTATTGACGATAACAATGAAACCTGTCTCCTGTTGCGATCTTATTTTGAGGACAGGGGAGTATTTGTAACTGTTTCCAATAATGGATTAAGTGCAATAGAAATGATACAGAATGCGCCAAATCGATTTGACTATATATTTCTTGATCTTATTTTGCCTGATATAAGTGGAAAGGAAGTGTTGACCAGGATAAGAAATTTTAATGCTACTGTGCCCGTGTGTGTTATGAGCGGACATGATATGTCGTCATTTATCAGTGAACACAGCAATGATTCAAGCCTTTTCTTTCTGATGAAGCCATTTAATTTGGAAGACCTGGACGTGTTATTGCAATAATGATTTAATGTATGCCGTATTTTTTTAATTTTTCATACAGTACACTTCTGCTAATCCCTAACATCTTTGCAGCTTTTGATTTGTTATTATGAGCAAGCGATAGCACATAAAGAATATGTTTCTTTTCAAATTCTTCCATAGCTTTAAAAAGGTTAAGGGGCGATAGCTCATGTGATGGACTTTCCTTGTATTCTGGCAAAATTTGTAAAAAAGTGTCTTTTGTAAGAATACTGTTTTCGGCAACTATCATTGCATGTTCGATAACATTCTGCAACTCGCGTACATTACCTTTCCATTCTCTTTTGGAAAGCAATTCCAGCGCATCATCGCTTATACCAATAATGTGCTTATTCAGGTCATAGCTATTCTTTAATATGAAATGCTGTGCCAAAAGAGGGATATCATCCCTGCGATCACGTAATGGAGGAACATGAAGTTCAATTGCAGAAAGCCGGTAATATAAATCTTCTCTGAAATTTCCCTGTGCTATCTCTTCATCAACATTAATGTTTGTAGCACTGATGATTCTAACATCCACTTTAACAATTTTACTGGAGCCTACCGGTTTAATTTCGCGCTCCTGCAAAAAACGAAGCAACTTACTCTGTATATGTGGTTTGAGATTTCCAATCTCATCAAGGAAAATAGTTCCCCCATGAGCTTCTTCAAAAAGCCCCTTTTTATTTTTGTCTGCACCGGTAAATGCACCTTTTATGTGGCCAAACAATTCAGACTCAATAATGGTTTCGGTTAGTGTGCTGCAATCAACCGGTATAAACTGGCTGTCTTTTCTCTGACTTTCTTCATGAATTGCACGGGCAATAAGCTCTTTACCTGTGCCACTTTCACCAAGTATCATTACAGTTGCTTTAGAGCCGGCAATCTGTTTGATTTTGCTTTTAAGTGAAGCTATGGCTTTATTATTGCCAATTATTCTGTGTATACCAGTGCGCTCTTGCGGCATTACATGTTCTTTTTCAATTACAGTTGATGTGATGTTAGCTCCGTGCATTTTTCCTTGCTGTAAGTTGTGTATATTGTGTATGAGTTATTACTACAATGCTTTCACCATTTATTGGTTATTGTATCACTATGCTTTTTATTAAAATTATGTGTATAACATTCAATATTATCTTCATTTATTATATAAATATGTTTTTATAAAGCTATCTACTAAACGGAAATACCTGTCATATTTGTTATGTGAATATTCCCTTTATTATAATAGAAATCACATATTATAACCAATAATGATACTAAACAATATTTCTACAATCATTTTTTTAAATTATGTTTGACCAAAGTATAGTTATTTGCAACTATTATTCAGAATTTTTTTAAAAATTTTTTTAAAATCTGTATAAAGCGAAATATATACAATGATTTCTATTTTGTTGATGTCTGACATTCACTTTGGTGCGGATACAGCATTGCCATATATTGATGACAGTGTACGATTTGCTACATTCCAAAAGATTTGTATGATTGCAAAGCAACACAGCATTTTTATTATAGCCGGTGATTTATTTGAAGGAGCTATCGCACAAAATCCTTATTATGATTCTGTAAAACAGCTATTGCAATCGTTATTAAACGAAGGTGTGAAAATAATATATATACCAGGTGAAGCAGAACTGAATGATACTAGCAATAGTGAGGCTATTCATGAAATCCCTTCAACTGCTACACTATTTAACCGCTCTGACAATTATTGTTGTGTTGTTTTGAATAATGAAATGATATACTGTTATGGTGATGGCAATAATATTACTGGTATTACAAAAGTAAGTCAGGATGGTTTTCATGTAGGTGTGTTTCATATTGATCTTGAAGAAAATAATCACAGTATAGGTGATTTACATACTGTTTCCCTTAAGCTTTTAAAATCAATGCCGTTAGACTTTTATGCACTTGGTCATCATCATAACTTTTCAATGTATAAATACAAAAATAAAATCATTGGTGCATACCCTGGAAGTCCTGAAGCAGTGACAATTAATGAAACAGGCGACAGATATGTTCTTTCTATTAGTGTAGTAAATAATGAAATTCATCAGATAAAACGCATCACAGTAAATACATTACGGATAGAATCGCTGGTTGTCCAATGTGATGCTATTAATTCTGACGATGATTTACATCGCATAGTAAAACCTCATAACAAGCCATCTGTTGTGGTGCATTGCATACTGGAGGGGGTTCGCTCATTTGATACTGCCCGGATCAACGCTATGTGTGACCGGTGTGCTGGTGTAATACTACATGATAATTCAAAGCCTTCGGGCGAGTTTATATGTGCACAGTATAAGGATGAGAAAACACTTAAAGGATATTTTTTTACTGAATTGCAAAAAAACTTACATACTATTACAGGAGACGTAATGCTGGAAATTATCAATGATATTGAAAATACCTGCTCAACTTTTAAAGGTGATCTGTGAAGTTAGTACGGAGTACAATATCAAAAATTGGTTTTGCAGAAAATAAACAAACTGATTACAATGATGGGCTGCATTTTTTCTTTGGCAAAAATAATTCTGGTAAAACATTAATTGCAAAAAGTTTTGTTGATACATTGTATCCTGATAATCCTTCCCTGATAGATAGTGACGCTTGGGATACAATGTTTGCAACATTTACACTACACTACAGCAACACAAGGATTGATATTCAGAGGAAAGGAAATAAGGAGATAAAAATTTTACAGATTGCATCCAATGGTACCACACTACAAGAAGAAACCTTCCCATTACCGGTACAAAATGGCAATTTTCCTGAACATTATTTAAGCAAGTTGCGAGCCCTATTTAACAAGGATGCATTCTCAATACTAAGCTATATTCCCTCGCCACTGGATGCACATTACTACAACAACGATTTTTCTGAAAGGATTAAAACAATTCTTTTGTTAGACAGATCTTTGTATTATTGTGCTTTTACAAAGCTATTTTACGACAAAAAGAATGAAACCCATGCCTATCACACTCATTTGCAGGCAGAGATTCAGAACAAAATCAAACATTGCAGGACAAAACTTGATTTAATAGAACTTAAGGAACAAAAACAAAAAAAACACCTTACTGAAATACAGGAGGCTAAAGAAAAAATTGCTGTATATACCAGCCAGATTGCAGAGCTACAGAAAAAGATTGAAGCATGTAACCGCTATAGTGATACATTGTCTGCTATTCATCATGTTTCTCAGCAGGTAGAAGCAATAGATACGCAGATAAAAAAATTACAAGAAAAGATTACAACCATAGAGAATTACACTAGGCTGATAGCTACAAAATATCCTCAATTCAAAGATTTTTCTGCTGAAAAGCGCAACAATATTCATACTATGCAGAACATTTACCGGCAGATACAGGCTATATCCGAAGAAATTGAAACAATTATTTTTGAACAGGAAAATAAAAATCATGCCCTGGCCCGAAATCTTTTAATCATTAATATTGTGCTTGCATTAGGAGTGCTGTTTGTATTTTTAAAGCCACTGTTTGCCACTGGTTCCATGTACCGGTGGATATTAGTGGCCTTATTAATATTGACGCAAATATCTAGCGTTGGGTACTATCTTATCTATACAATTATGCATTCATTTAAAAAAATTGTTTTGCCTTTGCAGCAACAAAAAGAAACGTATCAAATAAAATTAGAAACGTTGCTTAATCAAAATGATATTTCACTAGATGGGATAACAATTGATGAAATCTATGAATTTCTGTTACAGTATTTTGAAGAGTATAATGAATATAACGAAAAACAGATAGACCTTTTGACGATACAAAAAGAGGTTGATGAGAGTACATCGCTCGATGAGCTCAATGACCAAAAGAGAAAACTTGAAGATACAATGAGAAGTTTGCACAATACACTGAATTCCCTGGCCCAAGAGATTGGATTGAATGTTGGGTCAGGAGAGAATATTGCAGACATAAAAAAGGATTTGCAGAATGAACTTGAAGAAAAAATGGCATTAATAGTTTCGTTACAAAAGAAGTGTGATGATATGCCTCAGGAAATAATTGCTTTTGATGATGAAAAGAATAGCATACTCAATGAGATAGCAGAACTGGAAAAAGAACTGAATACAATAAATGAAAAAAACAGGCTCCTCACTATTATTACAAATTCATTTACTGTTGCTGCACAGCGGTACTATAACGATAAATTTGCCATATTCACTGAAAAAATCAAAACAATGGTACAAGATTGTACAAAAAATAAATTTGGGCAAATTGATGAGGAGTATATAAAAAAAATAATTACCAATTCCACCGAAACATCCAATGCTTCATTAAAATATTATGTATACGTTGCAGCTGTTTTTGTGCTATATGAATTATTACAGCAGGAACTGCCGCACATTCATCTTCCATTGATTATTGATGATCCGTTTGTACTTATGGATGAAGATGCCATGAATGATTTTGCTTGTATACTTGCGCAATGGGCCAGTAACAGGCAGGTCATTGTGTTTACACATAATTCAAATATAAAGAAAATGGGTACAGTTTCACAATTATAAATATGGATAAAAACGGACAATTAACATTTTATGATGACCCATTGCTTCAGGGCATTAATGAAGCCTATACCCTTATTGAACAGGGTGATTTTACTCAGGCAGTGAAAAAAATAGACAGCCTTATGTCAATTAATCCTGATTATCCGGGGCTTGCAGAAAGCTACAGGGTTGCACGATTCTGGGAATCACGCAAGAAGGCAATGGAAGAACTTCCTAGGGGAAAGGAAACAGCGGATTTTCTTATGACTCAATGGGAGGAATTTGAAGTATTTGCTAACAATAAAAGGCTTGTGTCAGCAACAGCGTATCAAAAAGCCATGCACTACGTATTTTTTACAGCTTCCGAGCACTATACGATAGCATTCAATGACAGGGAAAATCCAACTGATAATTTGCAACTTTTGATGCAGCTTGGAACGTGTTTTATACGCCTTGGTGAATATCAGCACACTATTGAAGCGCTTGAGTATGCGCGCAGTGCGTACCGGAGCAATGCGTGTATACTTTCTCTTCTTGCGGAAAGCTATTATCATACCGGTGATATACCCCGGGCATTGCTGTATTTCAGAGAAGCATTTTTGCTTAACCCATCTGAGATTGATATACAGTTACTATCGGCCAAACCCATTATTGAAGCAATTGAGCTTGTTAAGCAATATAAACCTGAGTGTGCTGATGTGCGGGAATGGATCCCGGTTGTGGCATTTATCCATGATATTTTTTATGTTAAGCGACAGCTCAATTCATCGCAGCTTGAATCTATAAAAAAGGATATTGTAAAATTAGAAGCAAGCTTTCAGACTCTTGACAAAGAAAAAATAGCCAACTCTAATGTTGTACCGCGACTTATTAACCGGTATTTGTGGATGATGGATTATTTTGAATTTCAGCAGTATGATCAGAAAAGCTTAATTGACATTCGCGACCGTTTGCTTGCAATTGATAAAGAGCTTTTTGAAAGTTACTTTCAAAAGAAGACATTTACCAAACCGTAAATACTCAATTGAAAAAATTCATTGACACTGAGTACAGTGCTCAATAATTAACAACATAACTATCTTACTAAAACGCACAAATAACACAGGTGGTATGGTATGGAATTGTCAGCGTCATACAATCCAAAAATTGCCGAATCTAAATGGTATGCAATATGGGAGAAGGAGGGACTTTTTCATGGTGATGAAAATGATCCACGTGAAGCGTATTCAATAGTAATACCTCCACCTAATGTTACCGGCAACCTGCACATGGGGCATGCTCTCAATAATACTTTGCAGGATATTCTCATCCGCTGGCAGCGTATGAATGGAAAAGCAACATGCTGGATGCCTGGTATGGATCATGCAGGTATTGCCACTCAGAATGTAGTGGAACGGCTGCTATTAAAAGAAGGAAAATCAAAATATGACTTAGGCCGTGATGAATTTGTAAAGCGCGTGTGGGATTGGAAAGAGCATTCAGGCGGGCAAATAAAAGAACAGCTCAAGCGTTTAGGATGCTCGCTTGATTGGGAACGTGAGCGCTTTACACTGGATGAAGGATTATCGCATGCAGTGCGCACGGTGTTTGTGACATTGTATAATGAAGGGCTCATCTATCAGGGGTACAGAATTATCAACTGGTGCCCACGCTGTGAGACAGCTCTTTCAGACATTGAAACAGAATATAAGGATGTAGCAGGAAAGTTGTACTATATCCACTATCCGTATGAAGATGGTAAAGGACATATTACTGTAGCAACAACCCGACCTGAAACAATGTTAGGAGACACTGCGGTTGCAGTAAATCCCAATGATGAACGCTATTCCCACTTAATTGGCAAAAGAGTTATTTTGCCACTTATGAATAAACCCATTCCGATTATTGCCGATGAGTTTGTTGACCCTGCATTTGGAACAGGACTTGTGAAAGTAACCCCTGCACATGACCCAAATGACTTTGAGATGGGGAAACGCCATAACTTAGAAGAGGTGAATATCTTTGATAAAAATGCAATTGTGAATGATAATGGTGGGGTGTACAAAGGGCTTGACCGTTACACGGCACGCGAAAAGGTGCTTGAGGATTTGAAGGCGCTAGGGCTTTTAGAAAAGGTAGATGACCACAATCACGCTGTTGGCCATTGCTATCGTTGCCATACTGTTATAGAACCGTATTTATCCAAACAGTGGTTTGTGAAAATTCAACCACTGGCACAGGAAGCAATAAGAGTGGTGGAAGAGGGCAAAATACGATTTATTCCTCAGCAGTGGACAAAGATATACTTTGAATGGATGTATAACATTAAAGATTGGTGTATTTCACGCCAACTGTGGTGGGGTCACCGAATTCCTGCATTCTATTGCAAAGACTGCGGCCACATCATGGTAGAGCTTGAAGATCCCACAGTATGCAGCATGTGTAATTCAAAAAATCTTGAGCAGGACCCTGATGTGCTCGATACGTGGTTTTCATCAGCGTTGTGGCCATTTTCAACATTTGGCTGGCCCGAGAAAACAAAGTCACTTGAGAAATTTTATCCCACGAGTGTACTGGTAACTGGCTTTGATATTATCTTTTTCTGGGTTGCCCGAATGATTATGATGGGCTGCAAGTTTATGAATGATGTTCCCTTCTACGATGTATATATACATGCACTGGTTCGTGATGAACATGGCCAAAAGATGAGCAAATCCCGTGGCAATGTAATAGACCCGCTTATTATGATGGATAAATATGGCACGGATGCCTTCAGGTTTACACTGGCAATATTTGCTGCTCAGGGTAGGGACATTATCTTATCCGAAAAGCGTATTGAAGGTTACAGTGCTTTTTGCAATAAGATATGGAACAGCACGCGTTTTATTGTGATGAATTTAGGCAATGATTTTACACCTCAGCCAATAGATATTGATTCGCTTGAGTTGTTTGACAGATGGATATTACACTCGTTCAACCAAACCGTAAAGAAGACGACACAAGCGCTTGAGGAATACCGCTTCAATGATGCGGCACAAACGCTGTATGATTTCTGGTGGCATGAATTCTGTGACTGGTATATTGAGCTTTCAAAGCCACGTATATACAGCCAGGGGTCATTGTCAGGAGCTATCGCCAAACAGGTGCTTTATTATGTTTTGCATGAATACCTTAAGCTCTTGCACCCGTTTATGCCATTTATTACCGAGGAAATATGGAGTACTATTACTCGCAGTGAAGGGCGTATTGTGGTGGCTCAATGGCCACAATATGACGAGCGATTTTCTTTTAACACCGAGTTTGATGATGCAGAAATATTTAAACAGATAGTATATAAAATACGAAATATCCGTGGTGAAATGAATGTACCCCCTGATAAAAAAGCTCACGTAATTATCAAGGCAAGTCCAAAAATTGAAACGTTAATACAACAACAGGAAAATAATCTAAAGATTTTGGCAAAGCTTGAGGATGTTACCTATGATGCAGCGTATGTGCCACAGAAAACTGATGCTTCTGCTGTTCTTCCTGAATGTGAGATATATGTGCCGCTGAAAGGTTTAATTGACCTGGATAAAGAAAAGGGGCGTCTTGATAAAGAGATTACCCGCATTCGGGGTGAGCTTGATAAGGTGCTGCGGAAATTAAACGACAGTACATTTATGTCAAAAGCACCCCAGAACATCGTTGCAAAAGAACAGAGTAAAAAAGCTGAGCTTGAAGAAGTGCTTGATAAACTTTTAGCTAGCAGAGCAAAATTAGGTTAAATATATTGGAGGTTGCCATGAAACGCAAAAAGATTTTTTTATTAATTACTGCTTCGCTCTTTTTATATGTTTCCTGCTCATCTTCTCTGTTAAATTTTTTCAGGTGGTATGAGCGCTCCAGGGCTGGCCTGGTTGAAAAAACAATTGAAGTAGATGGACACACAGTTCATTACCTTGAAGGCGGCAAGGGCCAAACAATTCTGTGCATTCACGGTTTTGGTGGAACCATGGATCATTGGACTCGGTTTGCTCGCTATATGACAGGAGAATATAGAATCATAGCCCTTGATCTTCCTGGTTTTGGCGATAGCTCATTTATAGAAGGCCAAGATTATTCAATACTAAAGCAGGTAGAACGCGTCCACCAGTTTGCACAAAAGCTAAAAATTAGCCAATTTCACATTGTAGGGAATTCTATGGGAGGCTATATTGCTGGCTACTATGCTGTAACCTATCCCAAAGATGTAGTAACATTGGCGTTGTTTGCTGCAGCTGGTGTAAAAAGCCCAAATGAAAGTGAGCTTTCAAAAGAATTGAAAAAGGGTAATAACCCCCTTATAGTTAGTGATGTGAAAAGCTATGATAATTTAATGGAATTTGTATTTTATAAGCCAATATGGCTACCTGGTTTTGCCAAGCAGTATTTTGCACAAAAGGCAGTAGAAAAGAAGAGTCATTTTGAGTATATTTTTGCGCAGGTTCATGATGTGACATTACTGGAAAAACATTTGAACACTATTAGTGCCCCTACATTAATCCTTTGGGGTGAAAACGATAGAGTGCTTGATGTATCTGGTGCGTCTGTATTCAAAAAAGGGATTAAGAATTCTCAGTTGATTATATTCAAAGAGTGTGGCCATTTGCCAATGATTGAAAAGCCTGAAGAATCTGCAACAGTGTATAAAAAGTTCTTAAAAGGGGAAAACGTGGCATTATAGCTTTCTATACAACATATCTTCGTAGCCTTGCAGCATGGAAAATGTTGCACGGTCAAAGTACAGCACCACGCGGTTGTTTAATGCCAGCGCTTCTTTATAAGCAGTGGTGTCGTCATACAGCTTATCAAGGACAAAAAGCCACAGGTGTCGTTTTTGCAATATTAACGCCTTGCATGCCTGAGAAAAAGGGATACCCTGTTCATACCGTTCGTGCCCAACCCTTCGGTAATAGCGTGCTATCTCCTCTTTGGGATAATCTTTTGCAATCCATTTTGATAATTCACGGTATAGATTGTCAGCAAATTCATAAATAAGCTGCCTATCAAGCTTCCTGAAGGCTATAGTATCAGGATTGCGCAGAAGATTGTTCATAAACTGTTCAGTAATGACTTGATGGTTTTCCTCAATAAGTTCAACAAACCTGTTAACAAGAGCGCTTTTTATTTTCATATCGTATGATTTGTATTATGATAATATAGTATAATGTAATGATAAAAAAGCGTATATATAACTATATGTAAAGTACTTTTTTTAGTTACTTTCTTTTTTTGGATTTTGCTCTAAAAGCAAGATTATATATTGTATCAAACTCCTGCAGATACAGTTTTGCTATATCACTGGATCGTATCATGATACAGTTTTCGTCATTGCGTTTTTTAGCATTTTTTGAAAAATTATATGACCCGGTAATAACCCATTCCTCATCAATAATTATTACTTTATGATGCATCGTGTTGGGATTGGCATCATAGAGTACATCAAGTCCTTCAACCTTCAATTTGATATATTCACTGTTAACATTTTTAATGTCCTTTTTTTCAAATACTCCTTTTACTGTAACACCTTGTTTGTGTTTAGCAATTATTGCTTCGCCAATTTCATCGCTTGTAAATGAAAACGCTAAAAAGAAAATTGACTTCTTTGCCTTTTCTATTCGCTTAGTTATGATACGCTCAATATTGTCATCAGGGGAAAAATATACATTAATATCAATGTCATTGAGTTTGACATAATACTTGTTTGATAGAAATGGGAATGGGGTATAGTCTGCACGGTTTCCAAAAACACCTTCTTCAAACATTTCATTAAATTCTGCAAAATAGATAGAAGCTACATCTTCATTTTCAATATAAATGGCATTATTGTTATTGAGCTTAGCTTCGCGTTGCGTAATATTATATGAGCCAGTCCATACGGCTTTACTGTCAAAAATAAAAAATTTGTTGTGCATAAAACCTTTTCGTTGATCCAACCGCATAGGGATATGATATCGTTCAAATTGTGATTTTATGTTTTCTGGCAATCTTTCGGATTCCAATACTAATTTTACGTCTACACCTTTTGATTTAGCATAACATAATGCATCTACAATTAATGGATCAGTAATTTCATATACGGCAGCATGTATTGATATTTTTGCAGTATTTATTTTTTGTAATAGTGCTTTTTGAATTGCGGTGACCTGTTCCTCTTTTTCGGGAGCAGTAAAATATACTTCAATTGGTGAAATTGCATATAAAAAAGTATATGATATAAGCAGTATGGCGCATGCTATCAATGTTTTATGATACTTCATTGTCTTTTTTCCCATATAGCATTTTCGTATTCAACAAATTGTAATTCTGCTTCCTTTGTGGGAAAAAGCAACTTTGCTTTTTTAACTAATGTCTGAAATGTTACAAGGTCATTTTTTGTAGCTTTGTCAATAAATTCTTTAATTTTCTGGTCATTGTGGGTAATAAGATATAAATAAAATTCGTAGGCTCGTTTTAATTCCTTTAGTTTTTCCACATGTTTGCGCAATTCTTCCTTATCGGAATGTTGTATCATTGTGGATAAAAATGCAATGATATATTGTGTATCGGATTCCGTAATATCCATATCTAGCATGATTTGTTTCACTCTAACTAAATCTAAATTACGTAAATGTATGCGGGCCAAAAACACAGGATTCTGCGAAAGCAGATTAATATCAACATTGGTTAACTGATCAACTGCTCGTTTGGAGTCATCTATTGTGGTATCTGGAGCTTTATTGACTATCTCCAGATACGATGATGGGGCAAGGGAAGATATAAACTGGATATCGGTCTGGTTTAGAGTACTATTTACAATTATGTAATCAGGGAGAGTGCCTTTTTTAACAAAACTGACAAAAGAAGCAGTATCACTAAAAAACTCAGTTATGCAGGGTAGCATATCCAGAGAGGTATTAGTGTGAATAAAGAGATATTTCTTTTTCCCTTCGTCGGAAGTGTAGGGAATAATCATGGAATTATTCTGAATTTTAAATAACTCGTACGCAGGTTTCCTTATTGAGCTATATGATTCAAAACCAATGAAAACAACTGTTTTCATTGGATGGAAAGGTTTTGCTTTGTTTTCATCGGAATAGATGATTTCCCCTTTTGGGTTGAACACTACAAACTGTTTTTTTGCAATGTTAATTTTAAAAATATATCCCTTTGGTGTCTTCTCTTCAATAATGGGTGTTGACATTACCATGTACCTTTACATAGAATTTACTGGAGCATGTAAATTTTCATTGAAATTTTATTAATAGTTAGCACTTTATGCTTTTTACAACTATTATTATGTATTGAGTTAAATATCTGTACAAAAAAATTATGTATAATCAAAAATACGGTATAACCACTAAATTATAATTGATAAAAAATCAAGCAAATGTAACTATTTAATGCAAAATCATGGAATAAATATTGTATCATAAAATATAATTTTGAATAGTAGTGCTATGAATATGGCTTTATCTTGAAAGTGAGTCATAGCCATAGCAGCTACTAAAACTTTTTTAAAATAAGTAATGTTTTTTATGTTACATCTTTTTAATATGGTATTGAAACGTGCACGCTGTATGATATTCCACAATATATGGTGGGTTGATAATTCAATAGTGATTAAGAGCATTTTCCTTTTGCACTTTCTTTTGTTGCTTGTTGTGAAAGAAGAAAGTACATAATATATTTTAAAATTTATTTTCTAAGGAGAAAATAATGAGTACTGTTAATATACTGTATCCTGTCCGCTATACAGGGAAAATCCATGCTTTTTCAAGCAGCTTTGAAAAAAATGAAGCAGAAAATGTTTTAAAGAATGATGCAACATACTGGTGCACTGCAAAAAATCACAATGCGGTAAGTGAGTACATCACAATTGATTATGGTTCAATGGTTGCGGCAAATATTATAGAAATTTTTCCATCTCCTTCAGGGAAGACAACATTTCCTTCAGAGTTTAGGCTAGAATGTAGTGCAGATGGCATTAACTGGGAGGTAATCAAAGCAGAAAACAGATATACCCTAGAGGATGATGCCTATCGCCTGTTTTTACCCATTAAAGTGTTCCGGTTTTTAAAGTTATATATTGCCAAACCCAAAAGGATTGCCGCAAAATACTTTTCTGAGATAGGAAGTATCCAGGCAGGCTTGCAAGGCGCTGTTTCAATTACAGCCAGTTCAAGTTCTTCGTATGAACATGATCCTTCATGCCTAATAGATAGTGATACACAAAAATATTGGGAATCTGAAATTACACAAAGTGCATCCAGGCAATGGATTGAAGTTGATTTAGGACGCATGTTCCCGCTTATACACATAGGGATCATTGCAACCGGGAATCCTACACTCTTTCCTGAGCAATTTTCTATAGAGATAAGCGATGATAAAAAAATATGGTCTACACTTGCAGATGTTAAACGTTTTAAAGCAGAACCAAAGGGGTCGTATATATTTGGAGGATATCAGTTTAATGCCAGGTATATACGAATAAATGTAATGACAGTACAAACCGATAAACAGAAATATTGTGCACAAATTGCTGGCATTACTGCTAATGCTCCATTACCTGCAGTACAGCACTTTCATATAAATGCGGGAGTACAGTATGCCACTGTTTTTCAGCCGGGCATTGTTAAGCTAGCTGCTGATGGTGATACCACTCCGGGTACGGTGGTGCAGGCACATGATACAAGGCTTCGTGATGCAAGCACAATATTCAAGGGTATAGTACAACTGGCTGAAGATGGCTCAAGTGAGAAAGGCTTAGCAGTGCAGGCATCAGATTCGCGGTTGGCGCTTGCAACTGAATTAAAAGCAGGAATTGTACGGCTGGCGTATGATAGGGAGGTTTCCGAAGGGGCTGTGGTGCAATCTACTGACTCTAGGATAAAGGAAGCAACTGAAACAACATTTGGTATAGTAAAATTGTGTCCTGATGGACAGTATAGCAGCAATTCGGTTGTTCGCGGTGATGATAGCAGATTGCATAAAGCAACAACAAGGAAATATGGCATAGTGCGCCTGGCTGAAAATGGCGAAGACAATGAATTCTGTGTTGTACAGGGCAATGATAGGCGCCTTAAGGATGCTACAATCGTTTCTAAGGGGATAGTAGAGCTTGCAGAGGATGGTGAAGATGCACCGAATGTAGTAGTGCAGGGCAATGACAGAAGGCTCAAAGAGGCAACTACGCACAGCAAAGGGATAGTAGAGCTTGCAGAGGATGGTGAGGATGCACCAGGAGTAGTAGTGCAAGGCAATGATAGGCGTCTTAAAGAGGCAACTGAAGAAACTCCTGGTATTGTTACACTTGCAAAACATGGCCAAAGCCGTAAATTTCATGTAGTTCAGTCAGATGATCCGCGACTATCTGATAAACGCGAACCATTACCGCATACACACGACTATGCACCGTTAGTACATTCATTTGACAGCCATACAGGAACTATCGCCATAATTCAGGAAAAATCAGGTGAATTAATTGGTATCACACCACCGACAAGTGACAGTGCAATACTATATGGAAAAAATACTGCACACACAGGCACTACAATAGGTGTTGCCGGAATTGCATTCACTGCTCCTGATTCAGATGCAAGGTCGTATGGTGTTGTTGGGCATGCACCATTGTGTGGTGTGCGCGGGCAGTCACAGGGTAATTCAGATACGATGCAGGGCAGCGGTGTAATGGGTGTATCGCGTTTTGGTGCTGGTGGTGTGTTTGTAAGCGAGCATAACTGGTCGCTGGTGGCTGATGGCTTTGGAGCTATCGCCCACTATGATGATACGCTGCAGTTGGTAGGTGATGGTAGAGCGCTGTACGTTAATGGCCAGGCATATTTTAAAGGAACAATAACAATAGATACAGATGCAAAAGAATATTATGCCAATATAGTTGAGATGTTTGAAACGGATGAAAAAGAATTTATCTCTCCTGGCGATGTACTTGTGGTCAGCACCCAAGGCAATTCAATACTTTCACGGTCGCGCACTGCGTATAACAAAGGGGTAATTGGCGTTGTTGCTGGCAACCCTGTTGTAGTGATTAACAATGCATCAGCTGAAAAAAAATTATATCCGGTAGTATTAACAGGCTCAGTGCTATGCAAGGTAGATGCACGCCAAAAACCGGTAAAGCCTGGTGACTTATTAGTGACTTCCGACACGCCTGGATGCGGCATGGCAGCGTCCATTGATTCATTTGATAAAATTGGCACAGTGTTTGCAAAAGCACTCACAGCGCTTGATGATGGAATTGCACTTATACCGGTTATGATATGGAAGATGTAATAGGATAAGAAAGTGCAAGGTTATGGTTTGAGTTGTTTGAGTATCTCCTGTTCTTTTTTGCTGAATACCAGAGTGTGATAGGCGTTAATATCCTTTGCCATTATTTTGCTCAAATAGGTTATCTTGCGGCAGAAGGGTTTTTTCTCATAACTGTCCACCCATACAATTATAGATGTTGATTCTGATTCCCATATATATGCGCCCTGATTATTCTTTATAGATTCACCAGTTGGTGGGCCATACTTTTCTTCCATTTTCTTCTTCATATCATCCAGTGAAATATAGGGAAACTGAATCACAACATAAAACAGCTTTGGCTGCTGATTTGCTTCCTGATTATACTCTGGATAAAAAAATCCATATCGATATTCTAATTCACCATCTTTGGATACAATAATACGCTTTTCATCAGTAAATGCAATTCTTCCCAGTACCTGTGGTTTTACATCGTTAAATGTGCTGCCCCACCTGGCATTACCATACCCGTCAGCTATGTTTTTACTCTGGGCTGGCTGTGTTTTCTCAGGTGCTTTCTGCTGGGTAAATGAGGTATTCACTGTATAAAAAACAATGCCAATACACCCAAGGGCTACCCATAGTATTTTTTTCATAGTACTATCCTTTGTACATAAATATATCTTTACGCTTATACTATCGGAAATATATTGTTTAAAATATATTATAAATTTTAGGGCGATAGCTCCAGTAAAAAATCCACTCATGTAATTGTTGAATATATTTTGTAATACAACCATCTTGCGTGAGAATGAAAGTATAGACGATGAATGGACGTGATACAAATTTAGGGTAGTATTATACAATAATAGTTTACTTTGTGTAAAAATTTATTGAAGAATAATTAGTACCAGAGTATATTATCATAATCGTTTTATGTAAGGGAAACAACATGGAATCTTTTCACCAGCATGAGCATCATCACTCTCATAAGAGTAATTCTACCATACGGTTTATTCTGGTTGTTATACTCAATATTGTTATAACTGTTGCAGAATATATTGGTGGCATGGTATCAGGAAGCCTTGCACTAATTTCTGATGCAGGACATAATCTTTCCGATGTTGCCTCTCTTGTATTGGGATATATAGGGCAAAAGGTGTCACGTCAAAAGCCAGGTAAAAAATATTCTTTTGGGCTCAAACGCTTTGAAGTACTCATAGCGCTTATCAATGCTCTGACACTGCTTGCTATTGGTGGCTACATTATTTTTGAAGCAATTCAGCGATATATTAATGTACAGCCGGTTCATGCGGGTATCATGCTTCCTGTTGCTTTTGTTGGTCTTGCAGGCAATGCAATCTCAATGCTAGTATTGTATAAAAGTAGGGATGAAAACCTCAATATAAAAGCTGCTTTTTTGCATCTGTTGTATGATGCTGTATCATCTGTTGGAGTTATTGTGGTAGGCTTTGTGTTGCTAATTAATAGCAGCTTAGTTATGCTTGACCTGTTAGTAAGCGTGGCGATAGCTCTTATGATTGTGGCAAGTTCACTTGAAATCATCAAAAGTTCATTGCGAATATTTTTACAGGGTGTACCATCAAGAATTGATTTTGATGAAGTGTATAATGCAATTTTAACAATACCACAGGTTGCAACCATACATGGGCTGCATATATGGTCAGTTGACTCCAATGAGATATTCTTGTCATGCCATATATGTATAAAAGGTGGCGATAGCTCCTTAAATACTGATTCCATAATTCAGGCAATAAACACAATGCTTGAGGAGCAGTTTAACATTACTCATACTACATTACAGATAGAACATGACAACCTGTGCACATTAGAAGGTGGAAACTGTTGCAGGTGAATATGAGTGTATATTTTACACATCCCACACTTGGGCAACAGATAGAATCTATTGCAGGGGTATATGCATATACTGAGGAAAAATGCATACAGATAGATGGAAAGAACGTTCTGTATTTTATTGGATTTTGTGTTACAAACAAAAGCTGCTGTGGTGTTGGTGGGTGCATGTTTGCTAATGTTGCAGGATTTGTAAAAAGCTATGGCATACAAGCTAAGGAAGGAAAAATTATATCAGAAGTTGAACCCATAGATGATGAAATAACAAAACACTACATAGAAAAGCTAATAAAGTTGCACGGAGTGCTCCAGGTAAATTTTTTAAGCTAATCAGTCAATGTAAATTTCCCACTAAAATAAGTTTTTTTCACATTTTTTGCTTTTTCCAAAGCCCATTTTTCCAGTCCCATTTTCTTGATGAGGCATAGGTTAAACACCTTTGTATTATGCGGAACCTGTGAAGCTTTGTCTGCATACGGGTGAAGGTTGTCACAGGGGAAATCGTCACATTCATAGCAAAAGCTAATCCCTTTGCCCTGAGCGCACGCATACACGCTGCAGGGTTTTTGCATATTCATAAATCCTATTGTTCCCTTTTCATTACGGCAGCCCTGGCACACTGCTTTTTCCTCAGGGATATTCATTGACTTTGCAATTTTATTTCGCAATTCTTCATTGGTAAGTGCCTGGTACATAGGGCAATTGAAACAATCAAGGCCACAGGGTGCAGTAAGTTGAATGTAATCCATAGTAAAAGTACCTCACAATGTTAATGGCACTGCTTGGTGAAACGGTGCGTATGTTAGTAACTATCGCATACTACCTATGTATATAAGTTTGTAAAGAATAATATTGTTTATTATAGTATAAATGATTATAGAGCAAAATAAAAAATGAGTGTAATATCATTAAATATGGTTGGACATCCAATTAATTATTGACAAAAAATAGTCTCTACAGTAACATTGCAATTATTATGGTATCGTGAAGTCAGTAGCATTTATAGTGAAAAGGTACACTAATTCAGAATTGATTAATTTTTGTGATAAAATGTTGACATATAATTAATACGTTTTACAGTTTACGTTAACTGGATTCATTTTTAAATTTTTATTATATGTTTATTAATATATTACTCTTTAAATAAAATAATTGTGACAGAAAGGAGAGATTGGTATGGGAGCTTTTAAGGAATTAACCATGTGGCAGGCGCTTCATGAGACGGTTGAAAAATATCCTGACCATGAAGCACTGGTATGCCCAGAATTTGGGGTTAGGTTGACTTATGCTGAGTTTTATAGCAGATGCAGGGAAGTTGCCAAAGGGCTCATAGCATTGGGGATACAGAAAGGGGACCATGTTTCACTGTGGGCTACTAATGTGCCTGAGTGGGTATACTTACAGTTTTCATTGGGTATGATAGGAGCTGTTCTAGTAACTGTCAACACCAACTATAAATCGCATGAACTTGAATATCTGTTAAAACAGTCCGATTCTACTACACTCTTTATGATAGAAGGGTATCGTGACAGCAATTATTATCAGATAGTTCGTGAAATAATACCTGATTTAGACAACACAAATCCGGGTAATGTAAATGCTTCCAATCTTCCAATGTTGAAAAATATTGTGTATATTGGCAAACGGGATTCTACCCCTGGTATGTATAAGTTTAATGAAATTGTTGCATTGGGAAGTTCCGTAAATGATGATCAGCTTGATAAAAGAATACAGGAATGCGATATTCATGATGTTATTAACATGCAGTATACATCTGGTACAACGGGGTTTCCTAAAGGTGTCATGCTAACACATTACAATATTGTCAACAATGCTATTATGGTGGGCGATGTGATGGGGATGACCCCTAATGACAAACTGCTCATCCATGTACCTTTATTCCACTGTTTTGGATGTGTAATGAGTACCTTAAATTGTGTAACGCATGGATCAACCATGGTAGTAATGGAATATTTTGATCCACTGAAGTCGCTGCAGGCGGTACAGAACGAAAAATGTACAGCTATCAATGGGGTGCCAACCATGTTTATTGCAATGCTTAATCATCCCGATTTTGGCAAATATGATATGTCTTCACTTAGAACTGGCATCATGGCAGGAGCTCCATGTCCTGTTGAAACAATGAATCAGGTGCGTACACTCATGCACTGCCCCGAAATAGTCATAGCATTTGGCCAGACCGAATGTTCGCCGGTAATGACTATGACACGGCGAGATGATCCGGTTGATCTGCGGGTGTCAACGGTTGGGCGTTTGCTTCCCGGCATTGAAGGAAAAATAGTTGATCCAGAAACTGGTCAGGAGTTGCCGCCAAATACTCAGGGCGAGATAGTGACCCGTAGTGCATGTGTTATGAAAGGGTACTACAAAATGCCTGAAGCCACTGCAAATGCAATTGATAAAGATGGATGGCTACACACCGGTGATCTTGGATCGGTTGATGAAAATGGATATTTCAGGGTTACGGGCCGTATTAAGGATATGATTATCCGTGGCGGTGAAAATATCTACCCGCGCGAAATTGAAGAATTTTTGTTGACTAATCCAAAGGTAAAGGATGTACAGGTAGTAGGTATTCCTGACGAAAAATATGGTGAACAGGTTCTTGCCGTAATACAGCTAAAAGATGGTCAAAGTTCATCAGCTGAAGAGATGGTGCAGTTTTGTACAGGCAAAATTGCTCGCCATAAGATTCCTAAATACTGGGAATTTGTAGATACGTTCCCTATGACTGCAAGTGGCAAAGTGCAGAAGTACAAACTGCGCGACATATTTGCTACAAAATATGGCAAGGCCAAATCAGTGTTTGAAGCAATGCAGAGTAAATAAGTGATAGAACAAAAAGTAAAAACATATTCAATTGGTGAGCTGGCTAAGCTTTTAGAGATGAGCACGCGCACAATCCGGTATTATGAGGAATTGGGGCTGCTCAACTCTGTAAAGCGTATTGAAAATGGCCGCCGCATTTATACCGATGATGATGTCAGGCGCTTGAAGCTTATCAAGCGCCTGAAGATTTTAGGTTTAACGCTTTCGGAAATGCATGAGCTAGAGTCAATTTGGCAGATACACAAAACAAACGATATCGTGTTGCGCCGACTGCTTGAAATCTTAGATTCGCACGTCACACGCATTGATGACAGGATTAAAGATTTAGAGATATTAAAAAACGAAATAATAGAGTACCAGAACAGAATCAAAAATAAAATTAATAGATAATTTCACGCTGATGCCTTTCCTGCTATGAACTGTCGCACAACCGTATCCTGACACTCCTGTATCTGCTGTGGCGTTCCCTCAAAGATGATTGTGCCATCATGCAGCATTGCAATGCGGTCAGCAATTCTGAATGCAGAACGCATGTCATGTGTTACCACCACTGAGGTCATACCAAAAGTGTTGCGCATATACACAATAAGTCGGTCAACCGAGCCTGCGGTAATTGGGTCAACACCGGTGGTGGGTTCATCGTACAGCATAATTTCAGGGTTTTTGGCGATAGCTCTGGCAAGTGCCACCCGCTTCTGAATACCGCCTGAAAGCTCTGAAGGCATCTTTGCCTCAATGCCCTTTAATCCAACGTGTGCTAACAATTCAGGTACTTTGTGGGCGATAACCTCTTCACTAACGCCCTGCCTTCTGAGTGGAAATGCAATATTGTCGTACACATTCATTGAATCAAAAAGCGCACCACCCTGGAAAAGCACGCCAAACTTTTTAACGATAGCTGCATCAGCATCAGTGTAGGTGAGCGGTTGACCATCAACAGCGATTGTACCGCTATCAGGTTTTATTATGCCAATGCAGTGTTTGAGCAATACTGATTTGCCACTTCCGCTTTTGCCAATGATGCAAAGAATTTCACCTTTATACACAGAGAGGTTGAGTCCAGAAAAAATAACCTGCTGTCCAAAGGATTTGTAAAGGTTTGTGATTTGTATTTTTGTGTTCATAAAGTTAAACACTACTTGTCCATGCAATGGATTACATATAATTAAAGTGTATAATTGGTGTAAAATAGAGTAAATGTCAAGTAAGAGATTTTTAATTCAAAGTGTTATTTGTTTTAATTTAATTACTGGGTATTATTGATAAAATTTTGATTCTAATTCTTTTAAATTCGTCTGGAAATTTTGAATTTTGATATTCATATATTTTTTCTAATGTTTTTATTATTACATCACATGAACTTACAATAATAAAGGTTAATGTTTCTTTATCTAAATGTGGGTTTATATCAAATTGATGATTGTTTGTATCTGCATTTATATAATAATGTTCTAATGTTTTTATCTGATTATGTACTGACATTGATAGATAAGGATACAAATTATAATAATAACATTCCATTCCTGCCTTTTTTGATAATTTTGAAATGTTCAATTTATAGTTTTGATATTTTTTATAATAATCTTCAGCATATTTAATTTCATTTGAAGTATAAAACATTTTTATCAATTTATTTATTCTTTTGTATTCATCTGTATCTTTATTTATCACCATTAATTCCTTAACCTGAAAACTGAAGAATTTTATCAAAATGTATATCCTTATATGTACAATTTATTATATGT
>JAOAIH010000019.1 GCA_026414805.1 Spirochaetota bacterium
ATCATACTCTATCTTGCCAAATTCCCCAACATAGTAGGTAAACCCCCATTGCTCATCAGGCTTAAATAGCATTCCCATCCGCATCTGTGCTTCTGTCAGCATTGCATTCATTGTCCCAGCAAAATGTATCCCATCATAGCTTTGGTACTTCTCCATCACAGCCGGTATGCTGTGTGTGCCCAGTATCAGTTCATCCTCATATACAAACGGTCTGTACGCCTGTAGTACCTGTTCTTTATTACTTGCAGGCAACCTGCGCCGGTAGGTATCGCCACGTATATTAAAATCATAGGCGCTTACAAACTGCTCTGCTGCATTCCGTGCCTGCTCATTTGCTGCTTCAATCTGCTGTCTGCAGCGCTTCAATAGTTCCGTGAGAGCCTTGAACATCTGTATGTTCTGTATCTTTTGCTGGGCCTGTGCAAAATCCTCTGCAAGCTGCTTTGCCTCATTTAGTACCGCTCTATTATATTTGCGTGTGGTAAGCTTAGTTAATCCAAAATTTACCTTTGTTTTTGTCAGCGCCATTACCTCATCGCTTAAAAGCTCGGGCTGCTCCTTAAGCAAGTCAAGTAGCATTGCGTGCACATCAATTGTTGCAATTGCACCACCATACTTTTCTTTCATGTGCGATAGTAACTGATTAAGAGTCACCTCCATAGTACTAAGACGTGAATGCAATTCCTTTGCGCTCATGTTTTTCTGCACATCGGCAAACCACTGTAGCTTTGCCTGCTCAAGCTGTTTCATCTGCTGGTCCCACTGTCTGTTTGCGACCACTATCTTTTCTTTAGTATCGCTCTGCCAGTTCTTCCATCGGTTTGCAAATGCCTGCAACATCATATCCCACTGCCGCAGCCCCCGTTCAAAGATTCGGCCCGTCATTCTATCCCAATCATCCTTTTTGTCCTGCAACAGCTTCTTTGTAAGTTGCCACTGATACACCTGCAGATCCCGCCTTTGCTTAAGCTCCCGGTCATTTATTCCTTCATACTGCTTCACATACTCCATAAATTTTGAGCGAATCTCATCCTGACTATTGCTATCCATCATTGCATCAAGCTCATTAATCACATCAACCGGTATACCTTCAAGGTACCCCATGTATGCTATCATTGCCCGTACAGTTCCCTTTGATTCAGCACCTATTTGCAATGCTGATTGCTCATATTGTGCAAATTGTCCAAAAAGCTCTTTTTCCACTGCTCTGTCAATAACTACCCTATCGTAACCTTTCCCGGTATACATGCTTTTTGTATAATTTATGTAACGGGCAAGACAGCTTCGCCGCTGCTGATTCATTATGGTAGCATACGTCTGGCTTACCGTGCCTGCATGGTATACTTGTATCAATTCATCAGTTTCATAGCCATTTTCATCGGTCTTATTTACCTTGTTTGTAAACTGTGTTACATTTACATAGTCACCACCTTTTTCCTGTACCACCATGTATTCCAGATCACTTTCCTTCAGTGCTACACCATAATTTTTAGCTATCTCTTGCAATGCCATTTTTAGCGTTGGCTTTTGCACCACAACTTTCTGCCTTGTTTTTGGATTGTAATACACAAATACACCGGTATTTACTTCACCATCAACTGATGCAATTTCTGCATATCTGGCAAGTGAAGCTTTTGCTTGCAACATAACAATCTTTTGTGCCTGAAGCTTTGTCAGTGTGGAATGGATGTTTCGTAATGCTGCTTTTGCATTGTTGTCATGTGTTTTAATATTTTGTTCTGCTTCTATTATTGGTTTGTACAGTAAATCAAGCATCAATACTATAGGTTTTAATACTATTTTATAATATGATTTTGCAATGTTTCGCAGTGGATGTACTTTTTTCCCTAAAACTTTAATCGTTTTATTGTATAAATAATCATACATCTTTTTACTGGGTTTATATATGGTTTGATACGTACCAAGATAATTGACCATTAAATTATCATACTTATTTTCATAATTGCGCGCTCTTAGAAATTCATTAAAATATTGCTGTATGTAATGATTCCCAGTAACTTTCTTATCATTTTTTTGCACCATTAAAAGATACTCATATAAGGGTGAGTCCATCCCTTCAATCTCATTCCCTTCTGGCATCGAGCCAAAATACGGTTTTACATTGAGGATACGCTCACTTACACCATACCATGAGTGGTGCTCATTATAGTAATATGCTGCCGTTTGCAAATGGTGCAACAATGTAGACTGTGTAAAAATTCTATTAAACCCTGCTACATTAGTCACGCCATTTACAAAACCATCATCTATCATTCTGTCAACAAGCCTGTTACGTTCATCTTCATATTCTTTGTCAGTTACCTGCAAAAATGCATCCTTTGTTGTTTCATACTGTGCCTTTGCCTCTTCATAGGCTACACTTAGCTTCTTAATTTCTTGTTGCATGCACATGGCCAGTTTTTCCATGCGGTATGCCCGTTGTGCTTTTCCCCTGATCTCATCTTGTAGCTGTATATACTGCTGATCGTTTTCTACATTCTGCTTCTTTACTTCATCAACCCGCTTTTGCAAGTTTTGAATCTTTTGTTGTACCTCATCACGGTACTTTTGTGCTAGTTCATACTGTTGCCGTGCATCAGCTTTTAGTTTGCTTATTCCTTCATCGCCTCCTTCAGCATTGGTCTGACTATTAAAAAGATACGGTGTTGAAGCGTATGCATAGAGCAATTCTTCATCTTCTTTTAATTTGCGTGCCTCCTCAAGCCTATTATACAGAATGCTGATAATTTCAAGCTGTCTGATATATTCATTCTGCGCTTTGTTATATGCATTCAATGCATTGTTAAAGTTTTTCTGTGCTTCTTCAAAGCGCACTTTTTTACTTACATAGTTACTTTCTGCATTGGTAAAATACACACTCTTTAAATACCCTGCCAGGTTAGCGTTTTCAAGGATTTTCCCCATTTTTTCAATATTTTTGTACGCATCAATGAGTGCTCTCTCCATATTTGCTTCCCTATCACGCATGTTATCAACAAGCTCTTCAACTCTGACATCACTACCACCTCTAATAACAGTTGAAAGATATTGCTGTATGGCCGTAAAGGGAAGCCTTTCCCCATTATTGTTTTCACCGTTATTACTCCCTTCCTCATTGCTTTGGCCACCCTGTTCTGTAATAAGGGCTATTTCATCCATAAACCTGGCATAATCCCTTATAAACGACATGTCTACTGCCCTGTCATCATCACCCGTAAGCACAAACCCACTTGACTCTTCAACTGCCATCTGTGCCACCTTAACCAGGAGGTCAAACTGTACCTGCAAGTTGGTAGCTTCTTCAAGTATTGCATTAAAGTAACTTTTGATATCTCCTGTAAAATATCCCATTATATTGCCAGCATCAGTCACTATATCATCTATTCCCCTTGACTGCCTGTTTTCAATAGCAAGTCCAAACCCCTTTGATCTGTACTCTTCCAGAAAATCAGCCAAATATTTTTCACCTTCATCATGTGTTCCATTTTGATTTGCATCATCATAGTACTTATAATTTCCTGTATTTTCACCTTTTTCAAGTTTTCGGTTTTTCAACTTATCCACATCATTAACAATGAAATCCTTAAACGGGCTTAATGAATTTTCATCAGAGACATAGTCCTCATAGTAGTATTTTATACTTGGGAGATAGTCCCTAAAGTGTGAAAATATTGGCCTTGTAGCTAAAATAAACTGATATACCTCGCCTGCTATTGTTTTATCGCGCTGTGCTGCATATATGCATAGTGCCAGTAATGACTGCAGGCCATTTTCATCATCTTTACCAATGGTTTCAAAAAGTTCTTCGGTTGAATACTGCAACTGTAATCCTGTAAATACCAGTGGCACCTGGCTATCGCTTACTATCAAATTTACCGGATCAGCAAGCTCAGGATACATGGTTGCCATGATAATATAATTTCTTTCTTTTTCCAGGGTGATTCTGTGTTCATCGCAATACTCCTTTAGCGGCGTAGTGCCATCATACTCCATGGCAATATTAGTAAGATGCACAAAACTTTCAACACTTGAAACCATTACTTCATTTTCAGCATCCACTCCATAATATGCAAAAAGCTTTTCTACTGAATCAACAATCATTCCTCCTTTGCGTTGGAGGTAGTATTCCCGTTGTAGTGCATATTCACGTACCCCTTGCGGCAGCCATGCAAGCGATAGCGCAGCGGTATCCTTTTGTAACCAGACAAATAGTGTATGGAAAACATCATAGTGGGTTTTAAAGTAGTGTTGATTGTCATCATCACCATACTGTGTAAGACTGGTAAACCCTGAAGCCATAAAATTTCCTTCTTCTATATTGCCAAACACCTGTGTAAAATCTTCGCTAATTGTTCCACTACTATCAGCCAGTTCAATACAGTATGCAACAAAGTGTGCCAAAATATCCCGTTCACTTGATGCCGTAAATTGCTGAACTTTGTCTATTTTGTACGCTTGTGCAATCAATGAATTGGTGAGAGTTTCATAATATATAGCCTGGAGTTCATTATAATGTTTTTTAAAATACTCCCTTACTTCATCCCGTTTGTATTGAACAAGCTGCCCAAATCTGCCCGCAACAAACTCGCTATCATCAATATAGCCAAGGAGTGCTTCTAATGTTGGCAATTCACCGCTTTTGAGTGAATCATATACATAATTTTGGAAATGCAAACCCAGTGCATACAAAATAAAATCATTTGAATACGCAAATGCATTAAAATTCTCTATATCACCAATACTATTTTTAATTCCTTCATAATAGGCAGCAAGTATCCATAGGTTATCATCAGGTCCTTGTTGTACTTCATCGGGTTTCACCTCGTTGTGCGTCAATTGATCAACTATTCCACGCTTTGCCAGTTGTTTTTCAATTTCACTCTTCACTTTTATAACAAATTCTTCAGTTTTCCCCTGCCCGCGCAAACGCTGGCAGTACTCATCAAGTGTACCATATGCACCAATGCTATCTACCAGAAATCGTCCACTGTAATCCACCAGTTCATATTCACTGCGTATCTTTTCAAGTTTTGAAAGCTGAGTAAGGATATTTGCCTGAATGGTGTGAAATGCAGAATTTTCAATATGTGCCTTTATTTCATTGTAAATAGCTTCGCACTCTTTTAAAGTTGTTATCATTGCATCAGTGTATGCAGGCCAGGTGCCTCGCGGTACAACACTGTTATACGCATAACGCTGCTGTGTATAACTATTATCCCTATCATCACTGTACATGCTCCTTTTAAGTTGAATAAGCTTTCCATATTTATCCTGCAGTTGTGCAAGCTTGCTGTATATCATTTCGGCCTGCTGGTAGGCAGTACGAGCGTCATCCTCTGATGTATATATGTTTTCATACAGTGTACGCTTTGCAAGCAATGCGTGATAACGGTCAACTATGCTAAGCAAAGCCTGGCGCAATTCCACAGGTAATTTCCCAAACTCATGTGTCTGTATATAGCTTTCAGCCTTCTTCCCATACTCTAAAAGTGTAGCTACAGTCTTTGGATTTTGAAGTTCAACAGATACACTATCTGAACTATTTAAACCAAAAATCCGTGCAAGGGTGCCCATCCACCCTTCTTCCTTAACCCTGCGTGCATATTCAAGGGAACTCTTGTAATATTTTTCCACATAACGAGCATATTCTTCTTTCACAAATGCATGTCTTTGTTTTGCATCAACAGGACGCACTATGTCGAATACCTCTGGATGAATAAGTGCCGTAAATTTAATCTTTGCTATATTCTTCTGTTCTTCGGTAAGCTCATTGCCATTGCTATCTTTCCCTGTATCTACAATTGTATTGTATTTTTTTATTAGACTATTGAAATCTGTTTCACTTTTACATTCACTCACCTCTGATGTATACAAATCCTTCACAACGTTTAGATCCTGTATCAAACTCTCAATATTTTCTAAAACACTGTTAAGTTCATCAACATTTTTCACAGTGCAAAGGTTTTCTTCCATACTCAATAACACTGTAAACATGTATGCATACTGTAATCCTTCATCACTGCTCCCATTCACAATTTTATCTTTGCACAATGCATATATATTTTTATATAGACTATCGCCATTAACTGTCTGACCATTTTCCCCCTCCCCATCCTGTCCTTCTTGTTGTTGCAGTCTCTGGCGATATCCCTCAAGAATCTTCTTTACCATAGTAAGCGTTGCCTGAGTTGTGTCAAAATAGCCTCCACTGGCCTCTTTTTCTGCAATTGTAGCAGCTTGCAGTATATTGTCTTTTGTATACGGCGAGGTTTGTAGATTTTCATTCCTCATATCTTTTAAACAATACTTTGCAACTGCATGGGTTATCTCATACAACTCGGTAATAGTCTGTCCTAGCGTTGCAACAGCCCTCTGTAGGTTGGCAGCTGCCTTGGTGTGCTGTTTATCTATTATTTCTTCATAGATTTCATAAAGCTGTGCACATGGTTTATATATCAACCCACTTTGAGTATCTTCTATGGTATCAATGCCATACCTCTTCATGAGGATATTAGTTAAAAGCACCGCTTCAATGCTTTCCTTTATTTCATCACCATTAAGCCCTGTATACTCTGAAAGAATATCACGTATTGTGTCTATCTGCAGTAAACCTGCTGAATACCGTATAAGCAAGTTAACAGCACTTTCACATACGATACTATCCTCAGATAACAGGTACTCAATCTGTTCCTGTATCTTCTGCCATGTTATCTCAGTAGAATAAGTATCATTCTCAGCATTTACCATCATACCATTCAATATATACATTGCTGCATCACGAGATTTCTTTTGTACATCTGCTTCAGAATTTAAAAGTTTCCACTGATTATATACTTCTACTGCATCTACGTATAGTAATTTTGCCTCTTCACGCCGCTTTAATCCCTGTGTTAAAAATCCAATGTCCTCATCCTCCGGATTTTCCTCAAATAGTTCTTCTATTTTCACAAACACTGCATCAGCATTTTCTTCTATTGCAGCAATTACACCATCAATGTTATTTGTTTTTACTATTGTATCCCACGTATTATATGCACCCCCAAATCCTGGTATTTCTCCATTGCCTGCAAGTGCACGGACTGCCTTTTCTATACGCAAAGCATATTCCGCAGTCTGACGATGACGCTGGCTAAGTATCAGTGCTTTAAAATAATCAAGTTTTGCTGAGAACAGCTTTTTTTCTTTATCTTGAATCCTGTTTTTTATTTGGATAATTGTACTTGCTGCTCCCTGCACCATCTGTATTGCCATATCACATGAAAGCGGATTTGTATAGTACAGCGATAGTTCAACTACTTCCTGATACCGCATCTGAGCAGCATAGTATGCAAGGCGCATCTCTTCCAAAAATTTTTGCTTTTCATCAACATCCTGCTGTGAAGCAATAAGAGTATCCTTATATTTCCCCTTCAAACGACTAAGTGCATTGTAATAATCCTCTTTTGCTTTATTATATGCATCAATTGCCTGTTGTAACTGTTTCTTCTGTGTTTGAGCATCAGGCCTTGAAGCTTCATTATACGCATATTCGTACAGCTTCTTTGCGCGCTGATAGCGTTCTTCCCAGTAGGCAAGCGTACATTTTTCTTTTTCCAGTTCAAATTCTGTCTGTGTCATCAAGTACGGATCATGCGTCACAGGATAATTACCATCAATAAGCACTATTCCCTGCGTATCCTGATACCAGTAAAATTGATACAGTGGATTACCTGTCTCATCGTATCGGTTGTCGGCAAGCAAACCACTGCCACCAGTAGTGTACCCAAAAAGAGCTTCAAAGCTTCCATCATGCTTTAGCACATACTGCCTGAAATTATCAAGTCGTGCCGCAATCCATCCGCTACTTTCTTTTTTTGCTAGTAATTGTCCATTCACATAGCTTATACTTGCAACAACGTAATCATTGTACACAGCAGCAAGTTTACTCCTATACTTCACAACACCACTACCGTAACGGTTTACCAGTTGCCCAAACGCCTCATCAAATGGAACAAATCTTTCCGAAAGCAAATATACAAACTGTATAGTTACAATTTCCTGGCATAATTGCTCTGTAAACTGGAAGGCATTGACTCCCTGTATACTATTGCCGATATTGCCTTTGCGTACAGCAATATATAATGTTTTAAAAATATCTTCGTATCCTGCCAATTCGTACGATTCATCACAATATTGCTTTACAAACTCACCCTGTACAAATAATTTTTGCATTGCCCACATGTCCTGCTCATGATACTGCAATGCCAGGCGTGCCACCAGCTGGTTATATCGTAAAATACTATCTCTCCAGTTTTGTAACTGTTCATCAACTGCCTGTTTTATCTGTAATAGATTGCTGTCGCTGCCAAGCGTTTGCGAATACTCACGCAACCACCCAATATTGTCATACGCCATTTTAAGCGATGTTGAGCCCGTCACTATTAAATCGCGAATTGATGCTGAGTAATCGTCAAATCGCTCAATTTCAGTCTGAATTGTTTCATCAAGCAATTTCAAACCACCGGCAAAATCTCTGTCGGTCTGTAAAAATGTTTCTTCCCAGTTTATTATTCCTTGACGTATCTGGCGCTGTATGCTCAGGTACCATTCACTCTGCTTTTGTCTAAGAATATTAAAGGCATTTTCCCATGCAGCATTTGTAGATTCATAATTGGTCAACGCAGCTCTTTCCCATTCAAAGCGTTTAGCAATAAGCTTATCCTCGGCAGCTTTCCATGCATAAATCCCCGCCTGTATCAGCTGTTCTATATCATCTGTTTGTGGTATACTTACCCCGTTCACTACATAGACTAATTTTTCCTCTACCTGCTTTGCAAGCGCATCAGCGGTGTCTTGGGTCTTACTCAAAATATCCTGAGTTATTGACTCTGCTGATTGCTGCTCGCTTTCACGCCGCAAGCTCTTTGTGTCTGTATAATTTTTGGCCATATATGCATTACGTGCACCGATGTAGTACAACTCTATTTCTCTCTGAGCTTCTTTCTTTAACCTGGCAATACGGGCATCTATCTCTTTTATAAAGCCATCCCTGTATGATTCTATTGTTTCACCAATATCTGCTATTGCATCCTCACGCTGTCTACCAAGTTCAATACCAACACTTGCAAGCAAATCCTCTACATAACCCCCCACTGCTTCATTCCATGCACGATAAGCATCAACCATGTTCTGCGGCGCATTCAATGCTTTCATCATTTGTATTTTTTCTAAAAGCTCTTCCTTTGCATACTTTGGCATTACTATCTCAGCACACCGTGCTTCAAAACGTCCCTCTGCCTCTATCAACATCTGTTCAATAGTATGCTTTGCACGCTGCTGTAATTCATAAACCCCCTCATCTGTTTCATCTCCTGTCTGTACAAATCCAAACAATGCCTCCTTTTCCCACAATGTATACGCAAGTCCCGCAGCTTGACTGGCCTTAAGCGTAAAGGCAATTTTATCCCTTTCAGCCAGCGCCGATTCAAGTGCCCGCGAAAGTGTTTCTTTTTGTCTACTGCTTTCAAATGGGATTATGTTTGCAAATGTAAGTGTAGAAACTAAAATAAATGCAATGCTCACTACTACACGTTTCATAAAACCTCCATTGTGGGTATAATGGTAATACTATGTGCGGGATTTGTGTGGGCGATAGTAACTGCCAAAAAAACCTGTAGCAGCGTCAAAACCGTTACCAGCTTTATTTGTATTTGTTTATTCTCCGTGAGATATAAATTATACAGGTAATATTTCAGTTTAGGGGAATAGCGGCTTTTCTCGCTATGCGTATAGAATAATAAGAAACTGGATATAAGTGATGTTATTGAAGGAATATACCTTTGGGGATAGGCCTCACGTTGACGATAATAAAAACGCTCATAGCAATAGGAAACACCATTAAAAAACATCAGTGATGCACATGCCACTGATACCAACAAAATCAGGTTATAAACTGTGCTACCAACACTCGATTCTTTCTTATGTAGTACTGCATACACACATATACTGCACACATCAACGCTAAAAGCCATACTACTGAGTTTTATAAAAGAACAATGATGCGGCAGCATAGCCTCTTCTTCCAGCGCTATTGACTTTTTACTTTTTTGTAATACCACAAGCGCTTTCTGCGTTGCCCTTGCAATGCAATACTTTATATCATTACATTGATACTTTCTGGAATATATGATATTTTCTCTATTACACACCCTTGGTGATTGGATTTCTTTTAAAGTTTTGTTTTTTGCATCCATACCTGATAAGAGCGGTACATAACTATTACATATGCTAGTAGCAACGCCAGAATATACAATTGCACTCTTAATTTTATTATCCACTGGAATTACATAAAGCTCTCTACTATTAAGTTTTTTTAAATAATTCCAGGATGATGCATACGAATTGTGTATCGATATACATATAGCAATAAGGATCAGCAATCTTTTAAAAGCAAAGAAAAAATATTTTGAATACAACAATACCATCTATCCCTCAACGCTTTCACGCAATATCTTTAAAATTAAACACTGCTTTATATATACGATTTCCCCAAATTATTATCAAATCTCAATGATAGGGCGTAAAACTACACTCTATATTTTTTATATACTAATATATGTATTAATTAAATGTAAATAATATTATTAATGTCAAGTATTTTTTTATTTTATAATAGAAAATATATTGACTTTTTACTGTAATATTTTTACTATTTACAACTAATTATTATACAAAACTAATTCAATTGTAAAAATTTTTAATAGTTCATTTTACTCATGAATCCTTACCAAAACCAGGTTGTTCGTCAGGTATTCATGATATAAATATGTGAATGTGGGTAAGGGTGGTAAATGCATACTTCATACTTTTTCAATGAAGTAAAAACTATGAGTTATTAAAAAATAAAATCACCAGCTATATTGAATTTTTTTAACAGAAGCATATTATTATTTCATTTTTATAGAAATATCGTATTGGAAAAGTGGTTTATATAAATATTACGGATGTATTGTACCAGGAAATCAAAAAATATTTAATGCAGGATATATAGTTTATAGAATTGAAAATACATACAAAAAAATTTTTTAAAAATTTTCCTTCACAAGCGTATTAATACATAAATACAAAAGGAGGACCTATGCCCAGCGAAATAATAACTAAATTTATATTACTTAGTATTTCATTATTATTTATTTGTGCATTATTATTTTCCTGTGTTAGTGCTCATATCGAGCCCAAACCACAACAGGTAATTATCAAGGGTTCGCACGGTATTCCAGATTATAATAAACTACATAGTATTGATATAGTAACCCACTATCCATTACCAAACAATGTAAAAAAAATATTAATTCAATATGCAACCAGGGAAAGTCAACCTGACGATACACTTCTATTATGGAATCAGGCAATTCAAAAAGCGTTACTTAGAAATGGATTTTTAATTGTTCAGCAGGACAATAGCGATGATCTTTTCAAAGAGGAAAATTCTGTTACAAGCTATGATGCAATATGCATTGTTGAACATATTCAGCTCAACAAGCAAACTGAAATTATTTCTTTTGAACAGGTTATCGATAACAATCAAGCCCAGCACCAGATATATTATTACATAGTTTCAATAAGTGTGTGTATATCTGTTAATCAAATAATTATATGGCAGGGTGATGTAACCATAACATCATTTGACCTTCTAAAGAACAAAAACCTCATTCAGGAACCTACACTCCATAAAACAGTCACCTATGATTATTCATATTCAAAAAAACTAAAGAGGTGGATAAAGGATAGTCCCACAATTTTAATAACAGATAACTTTAGCAAATACTACAACGATGAGAACATACATCTTCATAAAAAGGAACTCATCCAATTAGCAGTATCTACACTTTTTAATCAATTGAAGGTGGTGCAATGAAATTTCCATGTATAATAATCATAAGTATCTTTTTATTATCATGTTCCAACATACAAAAATCCCAGGAATTATATAATAAAGCTTTAACACAGTATTTGGAAAAAAATTTTTCAATTGCAAAGGAACTATGTCTTCAATCCATAAAAGAAGCCAAAAACCCTGAAGCACTACTTTTGCTTTCAAAAATATATTTTTTTACAAATCACCCAAACTTTGAGGATACAATACAACAATATATTTCACTCACCGAAAGTACACAGGGGTACACACTGTATGCCCGTTGGCAGATGCGTCAAAACAAATTTAAAGATGCAAAAACACTTCTTCAAAAGGCACTTGAACACTCCCCTTACGACCCAGCAGCATCATATATGCTTGGAAGCATACACTATGCAGAAAAAGAATATGACGAAGCTATTATCAGCTTCTACAAAGCCTTTGCTAATTATTACTTCCTTATGCTGATCCATAAACAGCTTGCCACAATCTACTCTGATATTGGTTTGGCTGATCGATCATCAAAGCATACTATTATGGTAAAAGCAATTACTGCTTTTGATAAAGAATTTCCAATGGAGGAATAATATGCAGATTTTAAGAATTGCATGTGTTATGCTGTGCACTGTAATATCATGTAAAGGGCTCAATGTTCAGACAGTATCGACAGGCAAGATTTTAAATGATTCAATTTACATAAATGACGTTCGAATTCATCATCAGGCATACACCGACATAAAAGATGCATTAGCTTCAAATATAGTATTTTACCTTCAAAAAAACAGCTTCAAAGCCGCTTCATATTTTTCACAATCTCTTCACCAATCTAATTACCGTTATACGCTCGTAGTTGACGTTTTTATTACAAGCACAGGCGATATTTTGAGCCCTGTCCAGAATCTTTTACTCTATGCAACAATTCAGGATTCATCAGGACATGTTGCTACCATACAGCTCAGTTCACAAAGCTTTGATATACGACGGAGTGATGACCAAACAAAAGTAGCCCAGACTATTGCTCAAAAAATTGATGATATGGTGCAGAAAAAATGAAACGGGGAATATGTATTATATACACAATAGTCATTACAGCAAATATAGCATCAGGGCAAGAACCATTTACACTTAAAACTGCTATTGAGTATGCACTTAAAAACAGCATAACATTAACTTCATTAAAAGCAAGAGTACAATCCACACGGCTTATCATTCATGAGCGGTTGCGTGAACTGCTCCCCTCCATTACTGTACAATATACAAAAATGGACAACGTAGCAATACGAGAGCAGGACACACGGAATCAATCATTACTCTGTACTGCGCAGTATGACATCTTTACCAGCAGAAAAGCCCTCATAGCGTATTCAATCTCCGAATTGGAATCATTACTTGCACTAGAAGAATATAATATAGAAAAAAACACTATTATTCTCAACACCAAAAAAGGATATTTTGACCTTCAAAAAAAGAAAAAGGCAATAGAAATCTATACTATGCTATTAGATAGCTTTTTATTACAAAAGCAGATTATCACTGCTCAACAAAAATTGGGCATGGCAACCGAATTAGAGCGCATACAGGTAGATGGCAAGATTGCAGAAGCTCAGTATAACATCATATCCGCTCAAAACGATTATGCTAATGCACTTAGTGATTTTGCAACATTTCTTAATATTGAACCATCCCGCATTGACGTTGAGGCCCCCCAGTTTGAAGAATTTCACGACAAATCTTTGCCAACAAAAGAGCACCTCATTGCTTTAGCTTTACAACAACGCAATGAATTGAAAAAAAGTCACTATGCAGTAATTAAAACACAAAAAGAATATGAGTTAGCACGCTACTACTATATGCCAAAAATTCAAATCTTTGCAAGCTATGGTTATACTGGTGAACAATTCCCTATGAATAAACAAACCTGGAATGTTGGCATTTCAGTTACAAGCACCATTTTTGGGAATACAGTAAATGCAGGCAATAGTTACGGAAAAAAGGATAATGGCAATACAACCACTTCCGATAGCAATGCCTCATTGCAGGTATATGATGCACCTGATTTTTTACGTAACATAGTTGATTCTGAAGCTGCATATACACAGGCAATACAAACCTACGAACAACTCAAGCGGTCCATAGCTAGCGATGTTTCAAAGACCTACGATAGTTTAATAGAATCAACAAAAAAAGTAGAGATAGCAAAGCAACAAGTATTGCTACTTGAAAAACAAGCAACTATTGAAAATGAACGTGTACGGCTTGGTGATATCACTCGCTATGATGTATTAAAAACACTTTTAGAGCTTTCACAGGCACGATTGCAACTACAATCTACAATTACTGATGTCTTTATTGCCATAGCTTTACTAGAAAATGCTGTTGGAGTCCCACAGGAATCTTTTTTTAAGGGTGTTCAATAATGAGAATGTTATATATGTTATTAACTCATAAGAAAAAAGTTTTGTTTGGAGTCCTACTCTGCATGGTTTTATCGATAGTGTATGGCATTATTTCACTTTTCATAAAAAAAACCAATGTCCCCGATACTCAACCCATTATTGAGATAGAAACGATGACTATAACTCCTCAAACAATTACTAAAATCTTACCTGCTGTTGGAAGCATTCAATATAAAGACAAAGCCATTATATCATCAAAAGTATTTGGAAGGATTGAAAAAATCTACACCGAGCAGGGCACCATTGTCAAAAAGGGGCAGATACTTGCAAAAATTGAAACCTATCCTCTTGAGCTTCAGCTAATGGAAGCACAGGCAGAACTTGAAAAGGCAAAAGCAAACCACAGGCTTGCTGAAGAAAAGCTCATTCAGTCACAGCGTACTGTTGAGCAACGTTTGAAGGCAATTGTAAAAGCTAAATTAGAGCTTACTGATAAATACGTGACATTAAAAAACACTGAAGATGTGTTAAAGAAGAAAGAACAGCTTTTTAAAGCAGGTGGCATTACCCAAACTGAATTAAACTCTCTTAAAACAAACTACCATACTGTAAAGACTCAATTTTTACAGGCCAGAAAAGATTACGAAACGCTTGTTGTTGGGTATCGCGATAGCGATATTAAAAAAGCGGGGTTTGTAATTCCTTCTAGTGATGAAGAAAAAAATAAATTGTTAATAAAGATCAATACCGCAATTGAACAAGCAGAGTGTGACGCTGCAAAAAGTCAGGTACAGCAGGTTACTACTCAAATAGAGATAATCAAAACCAATATAAAAGAAGCAACTATCGTTTCTCCAATTAATGGTATCGTTGCAATACGTTCAATAGATATTGGTGAAAAGGTGAGTGAAGATACCAATCTCTTTGTTATTATCAACACTGCACAGGTTTACTGTATTGTGCAGATGAACGAAAAAGACCTCCCTATGATAAAACAAGGACAAAATGTTGAACTAGCTATCGATGCACTTGGAAGTAAAAAGATACATGGCAGGGTATTTTTAATTAGTCCAATAATTGATCCTTCTAGCAGAACTGCAGAAGTAAAGATTCTTTGCTCAAATTCCTCAAATGAGCTTAAACCCGGTATGTTTGCTCGTGCTTCTATCAATATAGGAGCCATACCTGATGCTATTCTTATCCCTCTTTCATCAATCAAAGAAGGTGAAAAGCCAGCCGTATTTTGCATCAGGAATACTATGGCGTTTGAAACACCAATCACAATACTGGAGCATATCAATGAACAATATGCTCTTGTTAAAACCGGGTTGTCCGCTGGTGATATGATAGCTATCTCACACATCAAGCTTTTGTACGATAAAGCCAAAGTTAAGCCTATCTCAATGCAATCGCAGCGTAGTGGAGGGAATAATGAAAGCTAATGTGTACGTGGTAATGCTAACACTGATGATCTTTTTTTCATGCGGGTACGATATTACTCCACCCAGGATTGTATCGTATATTCCTGGCAATGGAACATCTGCCCCCACTAGTACTTCAATACAAATAACTTTCTCTAAAACAATGAACAAAGACATCACGCAAAAAGCATTTTCACTAATGTACGGCGAAACCGAATCAATCCACATCAATGGAAAGTTTGAATGGAGCGATAGTAACCAGATAATGACTTTTATCCCCGAAAAAGAGCTAATCCCTGGTTACTATCGCATTATTGTAGATAAAACAGCCTGTGACACACATAACAACACTTTAGTCACTCAGCACCTATCACGTTTTTACGCTGGCTTTGATTATACCAACCCTTCAGTCACAAATTCCTCACCACAGGATGGCGCACTGAACATCCCTTTGAATGCTATAATAACAATACATTTTTCCGAACCAATGAATATACAGTCAGTACAAAAAAATATTCGCATTTCACCTGCTTTTGGTTATACCGTTTTGTGGGATAACCAATTCACAACACTCATACTGTATCCTCACGAACCATTACTATTTAATACATGGTATTCAATAACCATACCAACCAATTGTACAGACATTGCTGGTAACAGCATCCTCAACCAGTATGAATTTCGTTTTAAAACTGGTACCGAGTATGTGCGTCCACAAATTACAGGAATCTACACCACATCAATTGCAGAAAATATGGCACAAGCTTTAAATTTTACTATATTTGAAGGTGCAAATATAAACGATGAGCTTATTCTTCAATTTAGCGAACCAGTTGATGAGTCAACCCTTTTAAATGCTCTCATTATAAATCCAGCAGTCTCCTGGCAGCCATTATGGAACACATTATACACCAGTTGTACCATTCGCTTTGCTCAGAGTTTGCAACCCAATACACAGTATGAACTTTTACTCACTACCAGTTTAAAAGACAAAGCAGGCAACTTTCTGTCAGACAATCGTTGTATATACTTCATTACCAATGGTCCACTGTCACAACGTCCAGAAATCATTCATGTAGTCTGCAATGAAACAGTAAACGGGCAAGTTCAATTGGGACCATATAGTCAAATAAATAATTTAGGCCAAGAGCTTACTGTGCAAAACAATAGTTATACTTTCACCATCACATTTTCTATGGACATATTGAGGAATTCAGTACCTGACAATGTTAGGATAGAATATCTACATGGAGAACAACCTGAAATGAGCGGAAATATTCGCTCTTTCCAATGGGGATCATCACGCATACTTACACTTACTATCGCAGCAATCGAAGGAGGCAATGTCTATAAGCTGACAGTTAAAGGTGGTGATAGTGGTATTACTGCATACACAGGAATACCGTTAAAGGAAAATATGAATTATATCTTTTACTTTGAACCACAGGATTAATTGTGTAATTTTCACAATGTCTTATAAAAATAGGGTGATTTCTATGAAAGTAATTACTATGATTGTATCAACTTTATTATTTGTTATCAGCTGTAATTACTTTGTTGATTTAGAACCTCCTACTATTAAACGAATTGAACCGGCCAATGGTTCAACAATAATACAGCATCGCCCTATAATATTTGTGGAATTTTCCGAAGAGATGGACAAACCCAAAACTGAGGAAGCTTTTATTATAGAAGGCGTTCATCAATTAAAAGGGCATTTCAGATGGGAAAAAAACAGACTTTATTATGATCTAATAGAAGATTGTAGAGATGCAACCGTCTACACCATAAAAGTTAGATCAAGTGCTGAAGATAAAAATGGAAATAATTTAACTAATGATGCTTCATCTTCTTTTTCAGTTGGATCTGATTTAATTAGACCAGTTGTTATTTCAATCAATCCACCAGATGGCTCATTAGTTGATAATCTTACCACACCCATTGTTGTAACATTTTCTGAGCCAGTGCGCCTTGAATCATTATATCGTGGATTTTCATTAAGCCCTTATGTAAGTGGCAACATTACATTAAGCAACGATGGCACCATTTGTACTTTTACTCCCTATGATCCCTATATTCACGGTATACTGTATACGCTTACACTTTCAAATGAAATATGTGATATAGCAGACAACCATCTTCTTGAAAGAACAATAAGCATATTTAAGGCAGGAACTGACTTTGTCAATCCAACACTGAATCCCGATGCAACTAACCCACCCGATTCCCAGGTAGGTGTATTTGCTTTACATGCAAACTCAACATTACGACTTATTCCCTTCACCCTAAACAGCGGAGTAGATAAATATGCAAATCTTTCTATTACATTTTCAAAAGCTATGCAGAGACTTGATACGCAAAAAAGTATCAGCATATCTCCTTTTGTTGAATATACAATTAAATGGGTTACCGATAAAAATTTACAGTTAATCCCTTCAGAGCAATTTGCTCTTCAGCAACAATATACCATAAGCATTTCAAGACAGGCAAAGGATATTGCCGGTAATGCGCTCGATAGGGATTACAGTTTTCTTTTTTTTATTAACGGTGAAAACTCATTGCCAATAGAAATACAACCTTATGGAAATCCAGTAAAATACCTTTACCAGATGCCATGTAGTGGAGAAGGTCCTGATGAACAAGGCCCTATACGAATCCTTGAAAACGATGATATCATTAACTCAGCACCACCTTACTATTTTGAAAAACAAATTAATGGTTTACCTAAAACCATTTACATTTTGAGAATAGTATTTAATAACAAGAACAACACTCTTGATTCAATTGGTATAAACCTAATTTCTTCTTTACAGAATGTATCCTTTACCGTGCAGGCTGGTAATGTAATAACAAGTCCAAAAATATGGAAGATAAGCAAACCACAAAACAAGTCCAATGCACTCGATATCTACTTGTTTGATCTTGAAAAGAACCAATCAATGTACTACAAAATCTCCATAACCCATGGACCTGATGGAATAAAAGATAACTTCAACAACTACATGTTAACACCATTTACACTTTTTTTGAATTATTAAAGGGGCTTCATGTTTGCTTCGTTTACTGTTCATCGTCCAGTTGCTGTGATAATGGTATTTAGCGCACTGTGCCTTTTCGGTGTTATTTCATTGTTCAACTTACAAATGGATCTTTTGCCACCAATAGAATATCCTGAAATATCAGTTATAACCCTCTATCCAGGTGCTTCTCCTTCTGAAGTTGAACAACTCATAACAAAACCTATTGAAGAAGCTGTCAACAGTGTCCCCGGTATAACGCGCATCCGCTCAGAATCCATTGAAGGGGCTAGTTTGGTAGTTGCAACACTCCAATGGGGAATTAATATCGACTTTGCATTACTTAAAACACGTGAAAAAGTTGACCTTACAAGAGGAATGTTGCCGCAGGATGTATATAAACCAATTGTAACGCGCTTTGATCCAAATGCACTTCCAGTTATGAATATTGCCATTACCTCTTCACAACTCGATAGCAAAGCATTGCGCTATGAAGTTGAAAAAAACATTGTACCCCTGTTTGAACGTATTGACGGTATTGGCAATGCAAAAGTTTCTGGTGGTAAAGTACGCCAAATAGAAGTACTTGTAAATAGAGACACTATGCATGCATACAATGTAAATCTTCAGGACATTGTTAATGCCATTCAGATATCTCACTACAATTATCCCGCAGGAACAATTATCGCAGGTGACAAAGAACTTATCATTCGTACCGTAGGTGAATTTAAAAACCTATCTGATATTGAAAGCGTGAGAGTTAAGACTACCAAAGAAGGCAAACCCATTTTCCTAAAACATATAGCAAAGGTTATTGATGGCTACAAGGAAGTAACAAGTCAATCATTCATCAATGGACATGATTGCATTAACCTTTCAATTATTAAAGAATCCGGCAAAAACACTGTAAAGGTGTGCACTAAAGCATTACAACTAGTACAACACATTAACTCAAAGTATACTCATTTGCAATGCCAGGTATTTTACGACGGCTCTGAATACATAAAACAGGCAATTTATAATGTTATTTCATCTGCATTGCAGGGATCAGTAATAGCATTTATTGTGCTCTTGTTTTTTTTGCAAAATCTAATATCTTCATTTGTCATAATCATTGCAATACCTGTTTCATTATGTATTACGTTACTTTTCCTTAATTTATATGGCATATCCATTAACATGATGTCATTAGGTGGCATGACGCTTTGTGTCGGTATGCTGATCGACTGTGGTATCGTTATTCTAGAAACAATTAACCAAACCAAGAATCATAACTATAGTTTTACACAACGTATACAGGAGGCAATAGTTTCTGTATCCCCGTCCCTAGTCACATCAACGTTGACAAGTGTAGTAATATTTTTACCTCTCATCTTAATCAAAGGTATTGCTGGTGCATTGTTTACACAACTTGCCATAACAGTAACTGTTGCCTTAATAGCATCTTTGCTGGTTTCAATTATGCTTATACCTGCAATTTTTATACTTTTACATAATTTCAAAATTAACAGTACTAACACTAAAGCTTCTAAACTGTTTTACAAACTTTCACATAAGCTCCATACACATATTGATGAAATAAACAAAAACTATATTCAAATAGTACAAAAGATTCTACCATCATTAAAAGTTACAAAAATAACTACTATCATTATTCTAACCTTTGGATGTTTATCACTGTTGTTTCTAGATAAAAGTCTGATGCCTCACACCACTCAAAAACAATTTCTTATCAGAATAGAAATGCCCCGCGGTACCCCATTATCACACACTGTAGATTTTTGTTTATTAATTGATTCACTGCTTTCAAAAAATCCTGCTGTCAAAAAAAGGCTAATAAATGCCGGATATAATCCACATGACCATACCGAGTACTTTGGCAAAGAAAAAAATACCAATATTGGTGAAATAGCAGTAACCATAGATAGCGATGCTGATGATGCAATTAAATGGTTACGTAAAAATCTACACCATTCATCCAGTATAAAAATTGATTACAATACACAAAATCCAGAGCTTTTGCAAGTTTTACCTCTTTCAATGGGTAATATTATATTTGAGTGTACCGGACAATCACTTTCAGAAATCGAACAAGCAATCCAGACATTTCTAGAGCATAACAAAGTTATACCAGGAGTTAAGGATATTATTGTTGATGTAAAAAAAGGTAAACCAGAAATAGCTATTCATCCTGACAAAGAAAAATTAACTTCGTTTGGGCTAAGCCTCCTTGATGTTGCCTCTACGCTCCATACTGCTTTTTACGGTAGCACCGCTGGCAAATACTTTGAGCATGACAATGAATTTGATGTAACTGTTCGATTTGATGCACCTTTTAGAGATAGTATAGACGATATTAATGCTATATTATTACATACGCAAAATTCGTTCATACCACTGAAAGAAATAGCAGATGTAAAACAGCAATCTGGATATTCATCAATTACGCGTAAGGATCAGCAACACTATATTGCGTTTTATGTATTTGTTGATGACGGCTATTCATACTCTTCAATTATTAAAAGTATCAAAAGTCGATGGGAAAATACATTAAAAAATTCATCAGTTTCATTGAATATTTCCCCTGATATAAAAGAAACACAAGAATCCATACATGATCTTATCGCAATACTTATTCTGTCTATAGTTTTGATTTTTATGATTATTGCTTCACAGTTTGAATCACTTTCAATTCCCATGCTTATAATGTCTACAATACCCATATCATTGTGTGGTTCTTCTATCTTTTTGTTTATTACAAACAATTCTTTGAATATAATGTCGCTAATGGGTTCAGTTATTCTCATTGGTACCATTGTCAATAATGTCATATTGCTTACTGACACTGTGATTAAGAAATATCAACATTCTGAACCAATTATAGAATTCATTATTGCAGCATGTAATTCGCGGTTTTTGTCAATTAGTATGACATCGCTTACTACACTATGCGGATTGCTTCCTCTGGCTTTAGGTCTTCAGCAAGGATCAGATCTTCAATCTCCTTTAGCTATTTCAATCATAGGAGGAATGATTATCGGAACATTATTCATAATGGTCGTATACCCCTCTATACTATTAGTGTGGTTGCTAAGAAAAAAATGAAGACTATTGAACTATTTGTTTCACGAAAACTAACAACATTATTTATACTAATTGGTATTATAGGGTTAGGAATATTTTCGTATAGCCGGATTCCTTCTGCACTTTTCCCTGATTTGGATACAAAGGGGATTTCCATTGTTATCCGTTACCCCGGGCAATCACCTTATAAAATTGAAGAAATCATAACTAAACCAATTGAAAACGCTGTTAGCACTATTGGCGGTATAGAACAGATCATATCCTCAAGTGAGGACAATCAATCCCGTATTTATATCTACTTTGAGTACGATGTTGATATCGGGTTTAAAGCTTATGAGGTACGTGAGAAAATTGAACCTGTTCGTGCATCTTTCCCACGCGATGTGAATGAACCAGAAGTATATTTGCACAGCAATGAGTACTCACCTGCTATAATTGTAAGTCTTTCAAGCAATAACTATTCACTCAATCAACTGCGTGAGATTGCTGAAAAAAATATAAAAAAGCAAATAGAACACATTGATGGCATATCACGAATTGAAATAGCAGGCGGAGCCAAACGTGAGATTAATATCACTTGCGACAACAATTATATGCTAGCTCACTCTATCTCGTTAGAGCAAATAGTTAATGCTATCCAGAACAACAATTTTATATCATCGATTGGTATGCTCCATACTACATCACATGACTATACAATAATATTAAATAGCAAATTTTCTTCCATTAACGATATTTCATCTCTGCCAATTTTAATTCCACAATCCCAGACCACCATTCTTCTGTCACATTTTGGTACCATTAATAATTACGCTTCGCAAAAAGAATCAATTACACGATACAATGGGAGTGAGCATATTTCACTCTACATATATAAATCATCCATTGCTAACCCTTTGACACTATCACATAATGTAGAATCATTAATACATTCTATATATCTTCCTGATGTACAATGTACTATCATCTACAACGAAGCAAATGAAATACAAAAGGTATTACGTAACCTGTATGTAAGTTGTATTTTAGGAACTATACTAACAATAATTATACTATCAGCATTTTTAAAAAGTCTTCGTCTATCATTCCCTGCTATTATTGCCATACCTTTTTGTCTTATGGGTATTGGTATATATCTTTATGCAAAAAACTCTTCGCTCAACATTATTACTCTATCAGGGATTGCCATTGCTATTGGTATGGTTGTAGATAACAGCATAATAACAATAGAACACATAACAAATAAAACCAAAAATATTAATATCCCAACGGTCGTGCAATCAACAGAAGAAATTTCAAAAGCACTGCTTGCTTCAAGTCTTACAACAATTGTTGTGTTTATCCCATTCATTTTATTAAAGCAAAAGAACACTGCTACATACATAGAACTTTCAGGAGTTGTTATTGCAGGAATTCTAGCTTCATTTATTGTTGCTATCATATTTGTCCCATGGTTGCTCGTTCACGGCATTTCAATTCCAATTCATGTTATACCCGTTCAGATTATATCCATATTATATTTCTCTATACCAGAGTATATTCAAAAAAATAAATATTTAAGAAACTTCATCGTACAGTATAAAAAAGTACATATTAAATATTATTATACAGCAGTAGTTCAACATGCCTTTTCACATAAAAAAACATTATTACTATGTTTTGTTGGTTTTGCCATCAGTACAATCATTCCTGCCAGCCATCTTCACTTTGAACAGTTTTCGTTTAGTCAGCAAAATAAAGTATTTGCAAGGCTTGAATTACCTTCTGGAAGCTCGCTTGAGGCAACAACTGTAGCTGCAACGATTATTGAGGACCAATGTAAGGCATTACCATTTATTGCAGATATATCAACACGTATTGAGCCATCACATGCTGATTTTATCTTTACACTTAATGAGCCAGTATATATTAATTCACTGCAATCGACTATAAAGGTACCTCACAATGCATCGTTATTATTTACTCAGAGCACAGGTGATATTAATAATGAAATAGAGATTGTGATTAAGGGCAGTGATGTAGCAGTTATTCGTTCTATTGCAAAAGCTCTTTCTAAAAAAATTTTATCCACAACCCTTGTAAAAGATATCATCTATCATTTCAAAGAAGAACGCCCACAGATTTCAGTAGAATTTGATCACATTTCCTGTGCAGAACATGGTATACCAATAGCGTTTGCAGGTAATTACATCCGTAGCGCATTCTATGGCCCTGTTATTTCTAAATATATTGAAAACGGTGAGATAGATATTCGCTGCAGTTCAAAAAAGCCTATTGATATTGAAAATGACATTGCTGCACTTAAATTACCATATCATGATAAAATCATAGCTTTAAAACAAATTGCCAGTATCAAACCATCTTCTACCATTACCACACTCTGGCACTATGACAAGATGCGTGCAGAAACTATAAGTATTATTCCAAATACCAATTCACAGAATAAACTTGAATATACATTATATGACATTATTAAGAGTATGAAAATTCCTGATGGATATTACATTGAATTTAGTAAAGCTTACACCAAACAAAAGGAAACAAAATATTATATCGCTTTTTATATTATCATTGCTGTGATAGCTACTTACTTAGTATTGGGTTTTATTTTTGAATCATTTATTCTTCCATTTATTGTGATGATATCTATCCCCTTTTCCTGGATATGCGCTATCTGGGTTGTATATATTTACGGTGCACCGTTAAACACAGTAACAGCTTTAGGATTGATTGTACTTACTGGTACTGTTGTAAATAATTCTATTTTACTGATAGATAGTTATAGTAATGAGCTGAGTAAGAAAGGAGCAACTCTTTCAATACAGGATTACATATATCTTTCATTACAGCGATTCCGCCCCATGCTTATGACCACCTTAACGACAGTATCTGGGCTTATTCCTCTATTGTTTGCTGGTGACGGCAATAGTCTATGGCAGGGTTTTGCAATTGCGATAATTGCAGGGTTATGCACAACTCTTGCAGTAATTATAATTATTACGCCCGTGATGTTTGATGTAACCTGTAAAATCTGCCGAAGGAGGGACTCGAACCCTCATGGAGTTGCCCCCGGCGGATTTTGAGTCCGCTGCGTCTACCAATTCCACCACTTCGGCATAAAAACTTTTACGTTATTCTGGTTGAGGTATTTCTTCTACTTCAATATATTTAGCTTTTGCACGGGCTACTATCTTACCCATTTCGTTTTCAATCTCAGCCCTGTTTTCAATGACTCGTTTATTCTTCTTAACAAACCAGCCACGGATATAGAGGTTTTCTTCAATAAACGCTGGTTGAAGATACCGAATGGTTATCTCACCCGTCAACGCAATATATTCCATATATTTATTTACAGTCATCATAGTTTCATCAAGTACGCTTGCTATGATGCCTGCATGAATAATATTTGGAGGACCCTCTAATGTTTGATCTGCTTTAAATTCACCGTATGCCGTTTTTGTGTCAGGATCAAACTTAAGGTGAAGTTTTAAACCTCTTTCGTTAGATTTTCCACAACCAAAGCATGTTTTATCTTCAAACTCGATCATAGTGGCATATTTTTAAAATCAGTATATAAATGTCAAGAAATTTTCAACTTATTGAGCATTTACTCACAAAAAAACGGTGTTATGTGACCAACTATTACCTTTTTGCCCATGTAGCGTTTGCTACGGTATCTACCTGCTCTCATTTTTTATTTTATCCATTAATAAATCTATTTCGTCCTGATCCAGCCATTCGTCAACATGCTCTGGCATGGCGTCAGTAGTCATCATGTACATTTCTAATGCCATTACGAGCTCTTCTTTGGTCAATACCCCCATAGTTACAAGAATTTCGCCAATAAGACGTTCGGGATTATCGCGTTGCAACTCCAATGCTTCCTTTAGCTGCTCTTCAGAAATAATTCCATTCTCAACCAAAAACGTCCCAACTTTTTTGTCATTTTTATTATTCATATTTAGTTCACTATCATTGTATTTTTTTAATATTAATATTAAAAATTTAATAAGTCAAGCTAAAAAATTTTTGTTTAGAGCTATCGCCCGTATAAAAAGTATTTGCAAACATATCAATGGTCTGCACTATTGTGTATACTATATATTGTATGCTAACAAAACGATTTTACATACTGGTTATTCTTCTTTGTATTCCATTGATTGCTGCACGGCAAACTGCTACATTTGTTGGTGTTGCTATCTGCAAGAAATGCCATGAATCCGACGCTATTGGCAATCAGTATAAATCCTGGCAGCAATCGCCCCATTCTAAGGCATATTTACTTTTAAAACAGGAAAAAGCGTTAGCTTTAGCAAAAGCATTATCAATTGAAAACCCTGCTTTTCATGAACAATGTGTCAAATGCCACACTACTGGTTCAGGAAAAAATCCCGCTATCTATGAAGATGGCGTTGGGTGCGAATCATGCCATGGACCTGGCAGTATATACAATAGCTATGAAAATCATGTTGCCTTGGGTAACAGGGATGTCGCATATAAAAAAGCAGTATCATTGGGGATGTACCCAATACTTGGAACAGATGGGATCAAGGCCAGGGAAAAAGTGTGCAGGAGCTGCCACAATGAAAAACGCCCCTGCTACCCCAAAGACCCTGCAGAACAACAACATCAGTATCTTCCTTTGCAGTTAATAGCTGACTTTGCGTTTCCCCATCGTCTCCGCAGATAATATCTATTTAGAAACCATCCAGCTAAAAGCCTTTGCGCGTGCATGTAGCCTTTCAAGCATCCGTATATCGTCACCTAATGCGTCCTCCATTTCACTGTTAACGATCGATGGTGTGTCAAACAAGGTCGTTCCTGCTTCCATGTACCACTGTCGCAAACTACCACGGTATGATGTTGTGATGATGTGCATACCTGAGTTTTCATATAACCTGTATATATATGAATGTAACTGCTGTGTAAATAATAACTTTACCAACATCACATACACTTCTTCCAGTGTATAGATTACTTTAGCTATCCGGTTAAGCTTTATAATATCATGAATGTAGATATCCTGATCATCACTTTTGTAGAGCGCAATAGCATTTTTTTTAGGAAGCATACCTCCAATATATTTTTTGGCAATTGATTCTGTGCTTACCTGTGAACAATTAATACATAAAATGTCAGCTACATCTGCAGTATTGCAACATGCCTCTAAATCAGGGTACTCAACAGCAGTGTATCCAAACTTTTTTATTATGGTCGATAGCCCAAAACGATTAGCCTGATTGCTGTCAACAATACCAACACTCCCCCCTGCAATTCCAGTAAACATTTCGCTATAGGCTGCAATATAGTTGCATTCAGAAATATCAAATGCAGCAACTATTCCCGATTGCAAAAGTGTTTTTGTATTAATAGAGCCAGTATCAGAATATATGCACACACAGCCAATATTACGCTGTATAATCTCTGGAAGATGTTTGTGCAGTTGATTGATGTAATCAATATCACACACAATGGTTGCATTATCATTGAGTGTTTGTAACAGCCTTGCTATATCTTCACACTGTTCACATGCATCAGCAATAGACAGTGTAGCTATCGCACTCTTTATTTGTGGGTTGTCACTTACAATATAATATTTATGCATGGTATTATGGTCTATTATATTACACACTATGTTATGATATTTCAATTGCAGCTACATTTTGCCTCAATACATAGGACATGAAAAGTATTGATTCTGAGCTTTCAGCCAGGCTTAACGCCCCAGATGCATTGGCTTGCGTCAGCTCGTTTATTCCGGAAATGGACTTAACAATCTCAGCGGAAGCATTTTTCTGTTCTTCAGATGCATTGCGTATTTCTTCAGCTCTTGTTTTAACCTCTTTTGATGTTTTCATAACAAGTGCATTGACTGATGATTGCTGCATATTAAGAACAATCCCTTCATTGTGTGCCATAGTGCCAAAATTAACAAGCAGCCCCAACGCAATTACAGTGCCAGTAACAGAAACATTTGCCGCAATGTAGTATTTACCGTTTGACCGAAGAATTATCGCAACAACAAGAAATCCTAAAATTACTACAAGCACAACATTAATGAGTGATAGTAAAGAGCTACTACATTTTGTAAAAAAAGAAACAGTGTTACAAGTCCACTGCAGATAATTAAGAAATACGGTAAAGTCTTAGCACACAATTGTAAAATAAATGATGAATCTATGTAACTTTTTGTAATTGTGTGTAAAACATTCATAACAATACTTCATATACAATATTTTCTACCTAAAACCAGTAAGCAGTATATTTATTTTAATTGTTACAATATGTTGACGAATTGATTAAGTGCAGTAATTATCCACGTTCAATAGCTTCAACTGTATCCTGTACTGATTTAAGCTGGGCTTCTATTTGCTCGCCAGCGGTAGCAACCTCTTCGCTCATTGCAGCTAATGCATCTAGCATATCAGCATTTTGTTTCATAACTGTGCTAATTTCTTCAATTTCTTTTATTAAAGGTAAAAATTCTTCCTTAATTGTCTTTTCTAAAACTGAGAACTTTTCTAAAAACTTTTTGTTCATTGTTACAATCACATCATTGGCACTGGCAAACCTTTGAGCAATAGTATCAGTATCGCGTACAAAAATATCTTTTATAATATACAAATCTTTCACCTTATCAGCAGTGCGTTGTGCCAATTTACCAATCTCTTCAGCAACAACTGCAAAACCCCTCCCTGATTGTCCTGCGCGTGCAGCTTCGATCGCAGCATTAAGGCTTAATAAATTCGTCTGGTCAGCAAGCTCACCTATCCCTGTAAGCGTTTCCATTACATTATCCATAAGCTTTGATAGGGCCTTCATTGATTCATTGTTATCATCAACAATTTTCATTAACTCCTCTTGGACTTCAATCACACCGCTTTTTACAATATCAGCAACCTGCTGTACACTCTGTGTTATAGTGTTATGTAGCAAATGTTCAAGTTTTTTGAAGTAACTGTCTAACACTTTCTGTGCTTCGTTGCTTTTTGCAACCTCCAGTGCTAAAGTATTCATTTGACCAATAATTTGTCTTGTTGCTGGTGTAATATTTATAAACGAATCATGTAGTATATCTTTTACAACTACCATTTTTTGTGATTCCTTCACAACTGCATGATAGAGTTCTATCTGCTTTTGATATAGCTGATTTTGAACCTTATGTGTGTTTGTAATTTTCTTTTCAAAAATTCGCTGAATCCTTCTACTTTGAAGATTCTTAGTATCCCGATACACTCCAACACAATAACCAAATATAATTATACTGATAAACACTAACACATTAAACCCCATAATTGCAGACATTGCTACACCAGCTGCACATCCCACTGCAATTCCAATATATCTACCATAACGATATTTCTTTCGATACTTAGAAATTAGTTTAGATTTTTTTTGCTCTAAAATCCTTGCCCCCTTTGCATACGAGAGACTATGAATTTTCCCATTAGAAAACTCTTCTATATGATCTATATAATCTTCAGCTACCATTGACTTTAGCTTTTTCCATGGCCATAATTTTTCCCAACCAAACTCAATTTCAACCTTGCCTGCATTAATAATTATATCTAAATCAGTATCTTTCTTTTGCACAACTGGAATACACTCATACCAAAAACTATCAGGTATCTTTCGTAATACAAAACGCGCTGGTCTATCATACCGTACATTAGCCCCTTCAGAATCCTTCACTGGTTTTTTATTTTCATCAGATACCTCATAGAACTCTCCATTTTCCTTCATCCTGTAATATTTGCCATCAAAAAATCGTGGCCATTGATCAAGATGCAGATTGAATTTTTTCATTCGCACATAGCGGTCAAACACAATACCCTTTACAATATAGAGTCCCGAAATTGTTGCCATTGTCGTCATCTCGGTTATCCAGCTTGTCAATCCATATCCCAAATAATTTGAGTATTGCACATTGTTATATGCTTTACCAGCAATAGTGACCTTTTCAGGACGTTGTAGCTCATAGTGGCACCGTAAATGAGGCATTTTATTATATACTATCTCTACACTACCAATCATTTTACGAAAAAAATTTGAATCTTTTGATATCTTTACTATAAAATCATTTGTATTGCTGTACTTTTTAGCTTCACCCTCCATAAAACGCACTATAAGGGTCAATGGTATTTTTAGAGCGATATTTGGTGTAATATCAGGATCATTCATATATGAAACAGAATTAATGGAAACATTATTTAAAAGATCTAAAAGCATCCCAAAGGAATACCCTTTCTTGTGATAAAAGTCCAGAATATAATACATCACCATCAGTTCAAACTCTTGCGATATTCGCTTGTAGGGCTTTGCTGATAGTATAATCTTCAACAGCTTTTCAGTGATTCCCATCTTTTTGAATAATTCTACATATTCAGCCTCAACTTCATTATTTAAAATATATTGAAGATAGCTTGCAATAAAACCGCACGAAACTCCTATTTCATCTTGCTTCATTAAAAGATCCAATTCAATTGCTTGTGGCAGAAAGGTGGGGTCATTCTTCAAACCATATTTTTTTAACAGTACAGATTGGTAATCTACTGCAATTTTTTCATACTCTTCAATGGGATATTTACTTGATGATGTATTGTGAGCAATAGTGCTATAGTGCATAAATATTAATTATCCTTTTATAGGATCTCACATACGCGCTCTATATTGGAGTATTTGTATACCTTTATATGAGCAGTCATTGATATAGAAAGCCCTCTATCCATTTATTGTAATAAGATGTTAATCATATATTATCATTTAAATTTTTATATATATCATACTATTATTCAAGAAGATTTTTGATTATATGCATTAATTTTTTTTATTTTGGTATTTACACATTGATTAAAATAGTGTAAAAAATATATTTCGTACACAATAGGCACATTGTGGTTACTATCATATTGTTCTTGAGAACAGCTCCTGGAGGTGGAATATTATCGATTATACTAAGATAATTATTGCTACCAATACATTTAATAACCCTTATATTGAAGCACTTCTTCACAGAGGATTTCTTATAGAGAAAAGGGGCAATGAATTTTATTTAAGCGACAATTCATATTTAAATTCACAAAATAATGTTTCTGATTTCATGTTTCATTCCGTAATACCTGATGATAAATATTTAAATGAATTTTTAACATACAATAACTTTGGTTCAATTGACAACTTACTCCGTATTCAATTATTTGATAGTGTAAAGATAAACACCTTTTGTGAACAACTTTTTACTAATAGTTTAGTGATTCAGTGTGAATCCGGGTATCCCATATACATAAGTAGATGGTTTCGTTTCAAAAAGTATGAACGGTCATTTAAAATTCCAGTAGCAACACTTGAACCATTTATAGCTTTATTAGTGAAATCATTCTCAAGCATTGGCATTTCAACATATTCATCGTGTAATGGTTTTAGTGATACTGGCTTTAATATTGATGCAATCCATATAGCCTTTATAGGGCCATACAGTTCACTATGGGCAAAAAATTTATTCACGCATTTTGTTGAAGCAATAATACCGTTAAAAATCATTAGTTATAAGTTTGATTATTTTTCTGTATCAATAAATGTGAAAAATACATCTTCTATTGAAGATATATTCATTGAAATACACAGGACTGCCCTTGCTATCTATAATAATAGAATACAATTCATTGCATTAAAAAAAGATTTTTGTGAGCAATACAATAGAGAAATAAAAAAGCTAGATAGAAAAATATTTGCTCATCATATTTGTGATCCTAAGCAACTAGAAATAATTGATACATATATGAACGAGTTTTTATTAACACAGATATCAAATGCTAAAAAAGGGGAATCGATCGCTATCACTCCTCTTACCTATTAACCCCTTACTCCCAGCTTGGCGACAGCTCATAATAATACTCTTTGCTTGCGTGCATCAGTAAGGCCTCATAAGTGTCCCTATACCCATCGCTGGTGAAACACAAACATATTTTTAGGTGTTCTTTTTGATGATACATTTTTTGATGTTCCACCTCATCCCTGTATTTGTACCCACACTCTTTTTTACTTGACTAACACTACTAACCAATATACATTCATTTTATTTACTTTGTACATCAACGCATTCCCATCAACAAAAGTAAATAAATTTTATCCACAAAAGGAGGAAAGTATGGATGGTTTTGATTTTTCTAAATTCATTGATGAGTCTAAAGCAACTCTTGTAGCTCCAAAGGATTATTTTTCAAAAATGGCAAAGCAAGGCGGTCTGGCAGAACCAGTCATAAAAGCATTAGTGTACGGGCTTATATCTGGAGTTATCTACTTTGTTTTTACTTTACTTAACCTTTCTGCATTTGGTATGTTTGGCAAAAGTGCAACTATGGCATTAATTGGAACTCCAATTTTTGCAATTATAGGTCTTTTCATAGGTGGCATAATTATGCTCATCATCTCTGCTATATGCGGCGGGAATACCGCATTTGAAGCAAATGTACGTGTAGTAGCAGCACTTATGGTATTAGGCCCTGTGCAGGCTTTATTTTCCTTTTTATCGGGAATAAGTTTTTATTTGGGGATTGTTGTATCAGCGCTTATTACACTGTATGGATTATACCTCACCTTTATTGCACTTGTGAATGCATTGAATGCAAAAGAAAATGTTGCCAAGATTGTCGTTGCGGTACTGGCTATTCTTTACGTAGTATCTTTATATGGTACGTTTAAAGCATACAAGTCTGTGGGGCAGCTGAGTGATGAAATGATGCAGCAAACCGAAAAACTTTCATCTGAACAGCAGAAAGCATTAGAACAGTTACAGCAACTACAGAAATCATTAGAAAAACTGGAACAGCAGAAAGAGGAATAATAAAATAAAACCCCCTCGCAAAGAGGGGGTTTTATTTATATCTTCTTTTCCTTATACCCTGCAGCAAGTGCCACATTCACATGAACCACACCATCATTCAAGCTTTTAAAAGGATACGCATCATCTATAACTGGTAGTTTATCAGCATCATTCTGTGTTTTTATCACCGAGCCTGCTGGCACATATCTTCCATCAGGTATTGTTACGCCCATCACAAGCGAGCGTGGTTCAAGTACACACCCTTTCCCCACCTTTGCCCTGAATACCAGACTCTGCATCCCAATAAATGAGCTATCGCCCACATATGCTGGACCATGAATCTGTACCTGATGAGCAAGGGACACACGGCTACCAATATATACTGCGTATTTTTTGCCATCAACTTCAACCAGGTTTTTTTCCACCGGTTGACCATTTTTTTCAGTTTCAAGTGCATGAATAATAACACCATCTTGCACATTGGAATTATCGCCCACATAAATAGGTTGACCCTCATCACCCCTGACTGCAGCAAATGGTGCTACCATCACATTTCTACCCAAAATAACATTGCCAATAACCGCAGCTAACGGATGCACATACGCTGATGCATCAATTGCAGGTGTGTATTCCTTACCTACAAAATCAGTTTTTACATTTGCATGAATCATAGATCCCCCATTTGTTTTAATATTTTTACTAACATACATACAGAAGATAGTGACTGTATGTCCTGTGTATAATCGCGATGGTATGATTAAAATCTGTCAACATAAATAAAAACCACCATAAATTAATTTAAGAAAAAAGCATTGAAGAATAGATGCATAATTCCCATGATATACCTGGTGTGCGAGGTATGGTATGTTTAAACAATTTTTACATGCACATGCAATACGCAATGTTTCATTGCTTGCTACTGATTCGCCTTTGCATCAGCGCATAATGAGCTATTTATCTCGAAACCATATACCATTTTCAATTATTACCCAAAACGATCCATTACCCGATACACATTCCCTATTAATCCTGCCATTAAGCATGCACACTATAACACCAGTTACTGATATTTTGCAGCAAATGCTTCAATCCTCATACACACCACTTCTTTTATTTGCAACTGATTTTCCCATTACCACACGATTCAAAAAGAGATTCAGTATAGCAGGCATAATTGGTATACTGGAGTTGACCGAACGCCCTCACTTTATTAAACTTGAATCCCAAACCCTTCAATCAAATCCTACAGCTTCATTGAATGCACTAATGTACACCACGGAAAATTTAATCTCACGCAACATTTACAAGCTGCTATCGCAAAACATTTTGTATAATGCTATCGTAAAACTTCATCCGTCAGTAGTATGTATTACTACATTACAGGGCACAATAATATATTTCAGGGCACATAGGCAATTCTTCACACGCAATAATAATATTAAAAAATTATTATACGGAAAAAAAATTCAGCAATTCACATTACACCCTGAAAAGATAGAACATCTTTTTTCATTAATTGATCGTAACATAGAACAGCGTGAATCAGAAATTACATTCAGAATAAACAACAACGATACCACACTTTTAGTCACCGGTGAAAAAATCACACTGTACAGTAATGTGGAAGTATACTTGCTTATTGGTATTAATATCACCACTCAGCGGAAAGCCGAAGACCTTCTTATTTCTTCTGAGCTTAGATATCGAACTCTTGTTGAAAATCTTCCTGATGGGTTATCACTTTCAAAAGGTGAAGTATTACTTTATGCAAACCCCCAATTCTTTAAATTATTTGACTTTCCTCCTGACACGCTAATAAGCGAAATTAATCTTAAATCCCTTATACACCCTGATGATTGGGTCACTTTTTACAAGTTGTTGTATAAACCAATTGAAAATGCAGAAACTATTAATGTAAAAGCAATAACTATTACTAACAAACCTCTTACATTTGAACTGCGCATTGTAAGTTTTGTAAGCGATAGCTCATTATATCATCAAATTTACTGGCATGATATTACCCAAACACGCCAGCTATGGGACAAACTACTACAATCCGAACGTTTGTCGGCAATTGGTGAACTGGCTTCGGGCATAACACATGAATTTAATAACATACTCACCAGCATTCAAGGCTATGTACAGTATACACTGGAAAATCCTGATGATATCGAAGCCAACAAAAAGGCGTTTAAAGTAATTGAGAAGATGACTGAACAGGGTCATGCTATTTTAAAAAATCTTTCAATGCTTACACGCAAAGACATTACCAACAAAGAACGCCATACTATTACTGATCTTGTTAACGATATTCTGCGCATCCAGGAGAAAATATTAATAAAAGACAATATCACCCTTATCCGAAAATTCATTAAGCATCCAGTTTGTTTGGTAGATGCAGGACTTATTCAACAGGTAATATTAAATTTACTTCTCAATTCTGTTCATGCAATAAGGCCAAAGGGTTACGGAACAATCACTATTACAGTAGATGAATGTAATGGAAATGCTATTATTTCAATTCACGATACAGGTATTGGGATTGATCCAAAAATTCAAGACGAAATATTTAATCCATTTTTTACAACAAAAACAGGTGCACACAATATCGTTGGGACAGGGATGGGGCTATCTATATCTAAAAATATTATCGAGCAGCATAATGGCAAAATCTATTTTCAAAGCATCCCAGATAAAGAAACTACGTTCACCATAGAACTTCCACTCTATAAAACTGCCTACCTTCCAAAGGAGGTTGATTCTTCTTCATATACTGCTGATATAAGTTCACTTTCTATTTTAATTGTTGATGATGATGATGCAATCCGTGACCTTTTTAAAACTCTCCTTCAATCACTTGGTATCCGTTCAATAACTTTTGCTACAAATGGATTTGAAGGGTATTCACTGTGTAAAGATAACTATTATGACATAGTATTTATGGATGTATCAATGCCAGTGTTGTCCGGAATAGATGCTTACAAAATGATAAAAGAAGAAAATCCAAAACAAAGAGTTATATTTATAACAGGCATTTTTTATGAGGATCAGATTAAAGAGATAGTTGACAAAGAACACGCCTTTGGCTACATTAAGAAGCCGTTTGATATCAAAGAAATTAAATCACTGCTATACTCAATTGCATCGCGCAGGTGAATAGTTTTATACAAACGCATTGTATGAGCCTGTGCAAACGTAATTCATTTTATTTACAGGAGAAATTCAATGAAACCAAAAATTGATGTGGGTATTATTGGCGGTTCAGGCTTATATCAGATTGAAGGAGTTAAAATACTTGATGAAGTGAAAGTAAAAACACCATGGGGAATGCCATCGGATGTTATTACCATTGCAGAAGTTGGCGGTGTTACAACAGGATTTTTACCACGTCATGGAAAAGGACATTTTATACTTCCCCATGAGATCAACTACCGTGCAAACATTGCTTCATTAAAAATGTTAGGTGCCGGTCAGATAATTGCATTCTCTGCAGTGGGTAGTTTAAAAGAACGCATTAAACCACTTGACTTTGTCATACCCAATCAAATTATTGACCGCACAAAAGAGCGTGTTTCCACATTCTTTGGAGATGGCATTGCTGCACATATTGCTTTTGCTGACCCTTTCTGCAGCAGGCTTCATGAATTAATACTTATTGCAGCACAAAAATTAAACATTCCCATGCATACAAATGAAACACTTATCTGCATGGAAGGGCCAGCATTTTCAACCCGTGCCGAAAGCCACCTTTATCGCTCATGGAATGCCGGGGTCATCAACATGAGCACACTCCCTGAAGCAAAACTAGCTCGCGAAGCAGAAATGTGTTACGCAGTCATCTGTATGAGTACTGACTATGATTGCTGGAAAGAAGATGAGGAACATGTAACTGTTGATATGGTTGTCAACAATCTCAATAAAAATGCTTCCAATGCTAAAGCCCTTATAAAAGAATTAATACCATTGCTTACTAAAGAAAGGGATTGCGGATGCAAGGAAGCCATCAAATATGCAGTCATTACTGACCCCAAAAAGCAGAGCAGCAAACAAAAGAAAAAACTAAAGGCAATTTTACCAAACTATTTTTCTTAAACAGTATTGTGTTGGATGCTGTCATGGCGGCTATTTGCCTCCTGTGCCATGGCAGCATATATTTCATGTGCTAATGCCAAAAGGGTTTGCTCATTATTCAATTCAGGATTGTCAAGTACCCTTTCTAGAAGCTCATTGAGGATTTTGCCAATAGTGGGACCTGGTTTCAAGTTTAGTTGTTCCATCAAAATATATCCATCTATATCTAGATCCCTTACAGTAAAAGCATTATCTTTTTCAATAACCTTATTGATGTGCCTTTTTAGCTTTTTTATTGGTTCGGGCAAACCATCCCTCATTCCATTTCCACATCTATCTGCCATTCGCAAAACAAAAAGATCTTCAAGATTATCCAGTCCAACTTTACGTATAAAACGCCGTACTGCACCATCAGTCCAATCTGGTGTATAATGAAACATGTGATTTACTATAAGATTGCAGACATATTCTATTTCATCATTAGAAAATTTTAGCCTTCGCATGATTTTGCGGGCAATTGTTGAGCTGATCACCTCATGATTGTAAAATGTATAATCACCGTCACTTCCTTCACGTCTAGTTTTAATTTTACCAATATCATGCAGTAATGCTGCCATGCGCAGCAAGGGTTTTTCTTTGGGTGCTGCATCACAGGAATAGATGCTGTGATAGTAAATATCGTACATGTGGTATTTATTTTGCTGCATCCCAAACCCTTCTGCAAGCTCAGGCATACAAAGATTCAGCAAACCTGTAACGCGTAGATATTCAAAACCTTCTGAGGGTTTATCGGCTTCTAACATTTTTTTTATTTCATCACGAACTCTCTCAACAGATATTTTTTTTGCAATCTCAAGAACCTGTGGAATTGCTTCTAGCGTATCTTTATGAATACTACAATGCAGTTTGGCTGCCAGGCGGCAAGCTCTATATGGTCGCAATCCATCCTCGCTAAACCTCTGCAGTGGATTGCCAATGGTACGAATAATTCTTTTGTCGATATCCTCCATGCCTCCCACATAATCAATGATCTGGTGATTGATAACATCATACGCAAGGCCATTTATGGTAAAGTCACGGCGTTCAACATCTTCCTTCAGTGTTTTAGAAAACATAACCAAATCAGGGTGCCTTCCATCTGTGTATTTACCATCCGCCCTGTAGGTTGTAATTTCATACTGAGCATGGCGCATACATACTGTTACTGTGCCATGTTTAATACCTGTTGGTACAACTCGTTTAAACAATTTCATTACTTCTTCAGGATAGGCATTAGTTGCAAAATCATAATCATACACAGGCAATCCCAGAATAAGATCCCGTACAGATCCACCAATCAAGTAGCACTCATATCCTCTATCCTGTAAAGTGGCACATATAGCCTTAATTTCTTTAGCTATATGGTCAGGAATTTCCAAATTTATAGTATACGTCTTCATACAATATGCTGTGTAACTCCAGAGTCCTTTAATTGCCGCCATGTCTTAAGCAACAGTGCCATGGCATATTCGGCATGAGACCACATAAGCGGAATTGCAAATGTAAGATAGCGCACTGATGCTGTTTCAATCCTTCTTTTTATCTGGTCATATGAATTTTTCATGTGATTGAGCTCCTCCACAATCAGATCATAGGTAATCCCCTCAACCATAATATCCGGTGCAAATTCTTTATTCACATCGCTGCCTGGCAACCACTCAAGAGTCATAAATTCGTGAAACCTGTCAGGTGTTGTCAGATGTTCGCACAAATAGCCATCTGAGCTGTAGCTATCTATAATATCCATAATTGTATCACCTTTTTCAACATTCCCAGTAAAATAATAGTACTGTGCCAGCATCGCCGTATACTGCACCCAGGGTCCATTCCCCGCATGTACATGGGTATTAGGGTCCTCAATAAAAGGCAAGTAACGCTGCAGCATCCCAAGGTCTGGATCCCATAGAGTATCTTCAACAAATTTCATTGTATTAATAAAAATCTCATCAGGATTAAAAATGTCAGGAATTATTCCTGTACCAAAGAAAAATGGGCTCATCAAAGTAATATCAGGTCGCAAATCAGCTTCTCCATCAGGTTTGAGCCTCCGAATGAGCCTGTCTCCAATGGTAAATACATTTTTAACGATGGTGCCAAAACTGTCTTTGAGCATAAAAGCTTTTTCAAATTTTTTTTCACAGCTGTACTCCTTTGCAACCTGCTCAATCAAAAGCAACATGCAGTAATAAGCGTAGTTTACCCATATTGAATACCCTTCTTCTATTGCTGATTCATGTATTGATGTTGTAGAATAAAATAAATGAATTTCATTACGATAGTAACGCTTTATTGCAAACATAGCACCTTTATAGATAGCATCTATATACGCTTCACTATCATGAGGAATATGTCCTCTTGTTTTAGCAGCAAGGAGATACCGGCATAATATGGTAACCCCATGTGCCACATTGTCTTCCTGCTTATATATACTTTTATCTGCAGTATCAAGCCCATACCTCTGGCCCCAGTACCCATCTTCACGCTGACAATGGTAAATGAACTTAGCAATCCCGGCAAGTAACCTGAAGGCAATATCCTTTGATCGTAAGCGGCTCATTGCAATGCGGTAGAGCATCCTGGTTGCACAGGCGCTATCGCGTGGATACACGTACGGGTAGCGGGATCCTGGCAATGTAGCCAAAAGAGCACTGCCCTTTGGTGTTTCAAATGTGCACTGTGCAATAACATCAATATGTTTATTCACTGCACGGTTTAATTCTATGAGTTTTTTGGATATAAACGCTTCGTTGCTATCAACCAGCTCATGTCCTGATACACGTTCCAGTGCAACAGCCTGAATTGTATTATATACATCCACATGTCGGGCAATAATAGAATCAAAATCCTTTTTATCAATTTTAAGCAACTCACAGTCATCATTGGCAATCACTGTTGCATTGCGCTTTTCTCCTAACACCAGTGCCATTTCGCCAAAAAAATTTCCTTCTGCAAGCAGTGATATCAGCTCTTCATTTTTGTTCATCACCCTGTAGACACTCACATCGCCTTTTCTGATTAAAAACAATGCATCTCCTACATCTCCCTGTTTGAAAATAACATCACCTTTTTTCACATGTACCAGACGCACCACATCCAGTATTTCATTAAAAACTTCTTCCCGCAGATGAGTAAAAATTGGAATAGACCGTAGATTGTTGCGCATCTTGCGTTGTAAAAATGCAGCATTGAGTTTTTCATTTATTTTCTGTGATGAGGCTATTATCTTTACAAGTGCATCTTTCCCCACTGCCATAAGCGTGCAGTCAGCAATAGCTATTGCAGTACTTTCTCGTGGCTCATTACGGATTACAATATCCTCGCCAAAAAAATCTCCTGGCCCCAGCGCATATAGCTCTAACTTTGTATAATCAGGTGTAATAATAAATACTGAAACCTCACCCGAAAGCACAACATACAACCATTCATTGTATCTGCCATGACGCGCTATTATTTCATCCTTGTTGTATTGATGGATAAAGACTTCACCAGCTATCTCCTGCAAAATTTTATCAGGAACATCATTAAAAAAGCTCAACGACTTAATTACCTCAACAGGCGACACTTTCTGCATGAGGGGGAACTGTTGTATTGTTCCAAAAAGCTCACTTACAGTAAATATTTTCATAGGAGTACCTTTTGTTAATAAATGATAAATTAATTTAATAATAGGGTATTATCACAATAATTGCAACAATATTTGAATATACCATTCGTATGTTGTATACTACTTGAAAGGTTGCTACCACAAGACAATACTTATCATTTACCCTGTAATTATTTTTTTATTTCAGGAATGTTCAATATCTTTATCTAATTATGATAATAATTGTTCCTTTATTCCTATACCATACAAAATTGCTGTAAAAAGATACATATCAAAAAACAAGTACTATTTAATATCTGATCCAGGATCGGGGCGGGCACTTACTTCCTTTGAATGCTTTGACTCATGATTGAACATTGTATCAGGTTTATAGGTATCATACGCAGTAACAGTAAAGAAATAAAGAACATTGTTTTTAAGCAAAGGATAGGTTAAAAATGCTTTATTATCATTCTTCCTGTTTTCTTCTATTATATCATTTGTTATTTTAACTGTAACATATCCATTTTTGTCCGATAGCTCATTGGAAATACGCTTGCCATTAACTGTTTTTATAACACCATCATAGTGCTTGCTTTTGACACCATAGTAAATGCGATACCCTGCAATATCATACTCAACATTCTTTTTCCATTTGAGAGTGATCATCGTATCCCCAACAGAATCAACTGTGACAAACGCTGGAGGCTGTGGTGCAGTATCGCGCACATACTGCAAACCAATATTATAGATAATGGGTGCATGTGCCCCATCGGGAGATGCAATAAGGTGGGCACGCCACTGATAATACTTCCCCCTGAGGAATTCATCACCTATTTTATGTAAATATATATTTTTCTGATTGTTTGTGATTCTAACCCATTGTGGAAATGTATCATCAGCTTTAAAAAATGCATCACTTATTCTGAATTCCATCCAAATGAATGTAGATTGTGGAAGTTGTTCATCCCATTTAAAAAGTGTTACCATAGTTCCATAATCAGGGAATTGATACACCGGGCTTGTTATTATACCTTCACGGTTGGTTGTTTGCCTGTTGCTATAGGTTATTTCCTTATATTGCGTTTGTGCTATTTCTGCTTCCTTCTTCAAATCAGCAATGTAGCGCTGTGCAATACGGACTTTATCCAGATATCCATAAAAATTTTTACCTACTATTGCAACTGGCACATCCTGGCATACAAACTTGGGAACTAGCACATCAACAAATGGATCCCCGTTTTCAGTACAGAACACTGTTTCTACCACATCACCATTTATTATTGTTTCCAGTTTACCCGAAATCCGGTCAAAACTGATTGCCAAGTGATACCAGGTATTAAGCTCTAGCGTTGGTGCTCTGTGCAAAAACACATCAAGGGGAACACCATCTTTTTTATAGAACATTTTATAAAACCTTATTGCCAATTTATTATCAATACATAGTATTTCAAAACCCTGTTTGCCGGCAGAATAACCAATGCGAGATAACAATATAGCACCATTACTATACTTTGAAAGCTTAAGCTTTACTTCAATGGTGAAAGATCCCAGATCATCGCAGTTTGTCAGCCAGTTATTCTTTGCCGTTTGAATCTCAACTCGATGATCCCTGTGAAAAAAATATGCACAACCTTGGCCTTCAATTTCGTCTTTTGAATATGTGTACTGAGCATACCGTATAGCATAATGTCCCGAATCATCTTTCATTAAAGTTGCAAAATCATTGTCAAATGAAAGCAACAAATCCGTAACAAGCGGATTTACTGATTCTTTATAATTTATTTTGGCGATAGTATATGCGGATTTGTTCCCTTGAAGAGTAATTTTCTTTGCATTGAAAAGATCTAAATCATCCGATGTAAAAACAACCTGATACACGGTATCATACGTCAGCGCAATACACAAAACAGTTGCGATTATAATTATTAAACTTGATGAAAACAACGTTTTGAATTTCAGTTTTTTCATTGAATTTTTTCTATTTCAATAAGCTTATCTAATCTTTTTTGGTGACGCCCACCTTCAAATTCTGCCCGAAAAAATGCATTGATGATATGAATTGCCAGATCTACACCAACCACCCGTGCACCCAATACTATAACATTGGCATCGTTATGCTTGCGTGCCATTTCCGCCATAAACTCATTAGTACACAGAGCAGCACGTATACCTTTATATTTATTAGCTACTATAGAAGCACCAATGCCAGTGCCACATATCGCTATGCCATAATCCACATCTTTTTTTTGTACATGTTCGGCAACAAGTTTTATGTAATCAGGATAATCGCATGATTGTGTTGAATCAGTCCCCACATTGATAAATTCAATGTCCTTAAAATTCTGTATAATATAATGCTTCAGCTCAACCCCGGCATGGTCATTGCCAATTGCTACTTTCACGCTTTATCTCCTATGAAAATACAGATTGTTATGCTAAACAACTTTCAGTATTGTAAGACCCTGAATTGGCATATACACAAATATTATCCTGTTAAAGTAGTCATAAACATCAATTATCTTTCTAAAATCATTAAAATCGTGCATTCCCCGGAGTTCGCGGAAACGGTATTACATCACGTATGTTCTGCATACCGGTAATAAACTGAATTGCTCGCTCAAAGCCCAATCCAAAACCAGCATGGGGCGCAGACCCAAACTTTCGAATATCCAGATACCACCAGTAATCATCAGGATTTAATCCCATCTCCTTCATACGTGCTACCAGAACTTCATACCTGTCTTCCCGTTCACTGCCACCAATAATTTCACCAACTCCTGGCACAAGCACATCCATTGCTCTTACAGTGTTATTATCGTCATTCAGCTTCATATAAAAAGCTTTTATTGCCTTTGGGTAATGAATCACAATTATTGGCTTTTTAAAATAGGTTTCGGTCAGCCATCGTTCATGTTCGGTCTGCAGGTCCATGCCCCAGTGCACTGGAAATTCAAACTTTACATTTGACCGCTGTAAACTTTCAATTGCTTCGGTATACGTTACTATCTCAAAGGAACTTGAAACAATTAGTTCAAGATTATTTATAATTCCCGGTTTTATCCGTTCATTAAAAAACTCCATATCTTCCCGGCATTTTTCTAGTACCCATTTAAAAATAAAGCGTAGAAATTCCTCAGCCAGTGCACAATCATCCTCAAGAGTTGCAAATGCCATCTCAGGCTCAACCATCCAAAATTCTGACAGGTGGCGTGTTGTATTGGAATTTTCTGCTCTGAATGTAGGTCCAAATGTATAGATATCACCTAACGCCATTGCTAAAAGCTCGCCTTCAAGCTGGCCACTGACTGTTAATGCTGCCTTTGCGCCAAAAAAATCCTGAGTAAAATCAATTGAACCATTGACCCATGGCAGATTATGCAAATCAAGCGTAGTTACCTGAAACATCTCCCCAGCACCTTCACAATCGCTGGTGGTTATAATGGGTGTGTGTACATATAGAAAGCCTTTCTGCTGGAAGAATGTATGAATGGCAAACGCTACCTGATTACGGATTCGCATAATTGCACCCATAGTATTGGTACGTGGTCGCAGGTGAGCTATTTCGCGTAAAAACTCAAATGAATGCCTTTTTTTTTGCAATGGGTAGCTTTCAGGGTCAGCATCGCCAAATACTGTAATTTTATCAGGTTTTAGCTCCCATCGCTGACCTGGCGCTGGTGAAGGAACAAGACTCCCGTGAATATATACACTTGCTCCTGTATGCAGCTTTTGAGCTACTTCATAGGAGCTATCGCCCACACCTATCACAACCTGAAGGTTTGCAAGGCATGAGCCGTCATTAACCTCAACAAATATATTTTCTTTTGATTCACGTTTTGTGCGCACCCACCCTGCTACAGTGCAATCATTTATAGGAGCGTCACTCTTTAAACATTCAGCAATACGAATACGTTTCATACCTTTTGGCGTCACCCTTTGTGTATTACATAAGTTATGTTATTTAAAAAAATAGCAATGTGAATATCAATTATTTCAAAAGGTGATGTGTGTATCATTCATTGCCCTTCCTTTCGTTTCTTCAATGCCAGAGCTTCCTTAATACCCTTTTCACGTATAACCTTTATCTTTAATCCAAACTCAGTCATACGGAAGTAACGCTTCCCATATTTTGATAGCAATTTTTTGTCAATCTCAAAACCAAGCCCTGGGCGAGTAAATGGTTGTAAGATTGCATTCCTGTCAGGAATTATTGGCTCTATAATTCCATCCCTGAATTCCGGTATCCAGGATGGCTCCTCAAGCGGATATTCCAGTGGAAGTTTATTTTTTGTATCTGCCAATACCATATTCCAGTTAATGTAAAATCCTATCCCGTTTGTCCAGGTATGGGGCGAAAACTCCCGCTTCCTCAGGTGGCAGGTATCAATAACCTTTTTAACCTGTGCAATGCCACCTGCAAAAGTAGCATCAGGCTGGTAAATATGGAAACAATCTTTTTCAAACATTATCTTTATTTCATCCCACCCATAGTTCAGTTCAGCTCCCGAAATTTTTACCTTTTTTGAAAAACGTTTTAGCGCTGCATTGCCATCATAGTCCCGAGAATCAAGTGGCTCCTCAAGCCATACTATTTTGTTTGCCTCACATGCTCTTACAAATTCCTTTGCTCTCGTCAAATCCCAATCAGGCACCCTGTCAACAATTGAAACCGGCCACCCCTGATTAGCATCAACTCCAAGTGTTACTTTATTTCCTACACCTTTTGCTATAATTTCTATATGCCGAATATCATCTTTAAGCTCTTTGTTCTTTACACGCAATTTAAATGTTTTAAATCCACGTTCATGTAATTGTAATATTTCATCAATGCGTTTATGTGGATCATGCATTTCACCGGTGGAACAGTATACTTCAATAGGGCGCGCAGTGCCACCTAATAGCTCATATACAGGCTTTCCCTTGCTTTTGCCAATAATGTCCCAGAATGCAGGTTCTATCCAAAAATTTCTCCAACCCAAATACCCCGCCTGCTTTAAAAGGCTTTGCACCCTATCAATGTCGGTTGGGTCCGTACCTAAAATATAACCAGCTAAAAGATCCCCTAATCCTTCACGCTCCTTGCCCATCGCTGCACCAGCAGAATATCCTTCTATACCATCATCAGTTATCAGTTTAATGAGTGTAAAACGGTTATGCGTCTGCGGGTAACCAGGAATCCACGTAGGCCAAAAAGTGTGGCGCAATGGAATTGAAACATGATATAATTCAATGCAGCTTATTTTCATAGCTAACCCCCAAATTAATAATTTTTTACTTTTCTTTAATCAGATAACATCTCTATAAACAACGTCAACTACAATTCAATGCATTAGAAGTCTTTATTTACTCAAGCATTACTTTTATGTTGACACCATTATGCCCTTACTAATATTTACTCTATAGATTTTTTTATTAATAACTACAATGATGCATATTAATCATAAAATATTTAAATAATATATACGAAGCAGCGATAATTACAAGGAAATAACAATATTTCATTTCATGTAAAAATATATGCTGCATTGACACAGACCTGTTTTAGTATTATTTTTTTATAGATATTTTGGAGAACACGATGAAAATTATAACCGTTGCACTGACATTGCTATTAACAGTTGCCCCGCTGTATGCAAAAAACAAAGTATATGTTCTTGTGTATCATACCTTTATGGGGAAAAAGGTCAAATACGATATATCACTGGATGAATTTCGCAATCAGATGATTGAGTTGAAAACAAATGGTTTTACATTTGTAACGTTTAATGACATAAAACAGGGAAAAATACAAGGTGATAAAAACATCTGCATTACCATCGATGATGGGCACAAAACAGTCCTTGATGCATACTATTCAGTCTTGAAGCCTTTAGGCATTAAACCAATGCTTGGCATTAACACATTCATCATTGGCAAAAAGCCATATGTGTTAACATGGGAAGAATTAAAATCTCTTGTACACGAAGGGTGTTCTGTTGCATCACATGGCTATTTTCATTTGTTTATTAATGATGAGCTTTATACAAAAAACTATCGCTACTTCAAATTAGAAGTCTTTGAATCAAAAAAGATGCTAGAAGAAAAATTAGGCATTACCGTTGATACTTTTGTGTACCCGTTTGGCGTGGTAACCGAAATTGGAAAACAAGCTCTTGCTCAGGCAGGATACACGTATGCATTTACCATAAAATGGGGTGCTGTATCACTACCACTGGTGCCCAATAATCTGGAATTACCTCGCTACATGTATCAAAATAACTGGCATGCTATTGCGCAGGCAATCATCCATAAAAGCAAAAAACCATCTGTGCCAAAAGAACCTGAAAAAATTCTGGTTTCTACCACTCTCCGGTCGAAAGGTATGCATCAATAGCTTTTGCTGCCTTTTTACCTGCACCCATTGCCTGTATTACGGTTGCAGCACCGGTTACAATATCACCCCCTGCAAAAACACCACGCTTGCTGGTTTTCATAGTGTGTGGATCAGCAATGATATTCCCACGCATTGTTGTATCTAAGCCTGGCGTAGTTTTTGGTATCAAAGGATTAGGCCCATTGCCGATAGCAATAATTGCAACATCAATATCAATAGTAAATTCTGAACCCGGTAGTGGCACAGGGCTCCTTCGTCCGGATGCATCAGGTTCACCCAATCCCATCTGAATACATTCTACGGCTTTAACACGTCCCTTCTCATCACCAATAAAACGCACAGGATTTGTCAAAAGCTTAAAAATAATCCCTTCCTCTTCCGCTCGTTCCACTTCTTCAATTCGTGCAGGCATCTCTTTTCTAGAACGCCTGTAAATAATATACACTTCTTTACTTCCAAGGCGCAATGCCGTGCGCGCAGAATCCATTGCAACATTACCACCACCAACAACTGCAACCCGCTCTCCTCTGACAATAGGTGTATCATATTCAGGAAACCTGTAAGCTTTCATTAGGTTAGACCGTGTCAGGTATTCATTAGCACTATATACACCCTGAAGGTTCTCACCGGGAATATCAAGAAATAGTGGCAATCCGGCACCTGTTGCAACAAACACAGCATCAAAGCCGGTGGATAGCAAATCATTTACGGTTTCGGCTGTCCCTATCACCCTGTTCAGTTCTATGGTAACCCCCATAGCCTTCAATGCATCAATCTCATACTGGACAATGTCCTTTGGTAAACGAAATTCAGGGATACCATACACCAGTACTCCACCAGCCTTATGTAAAGCCTCAAAAACTGTGACACTATAGCCCAAACGTGCAAGATCCCCTGCAGCAGTTAACCCCGCAGGCCCTGAGCCGATGATTGCAACTTTTTTCCCTTTATCTGCTTTTACCTTTTGAAAGGTATAATGTTCTTTTTCTCGCTCAAAGTCTGCAACATATCGTTCAAGGTTGCCGATAGCAACCGGCTCTCCTTTCTTGGCTAATACACATAATTTTTCGCACTGATCTTCTTGAGGGCATACCCTGCCACACACCGCTGGAAGGGTATTTGTCTGTTTTATAATGGAAAATGCCTCTAGTGGCTTTCCTTCTTTTAATGCTTTGATAAATCCAGGAATATTGATATTGACAGGGCATCCATCAACACAGGTTGGCCGCTTGCATTGTAAGCACCGTGATGCTTCAAGTATAGCTTTCTTTTCATCATACCCCAACGGCACTTCATTGAAATTACGAATGCGCACTTGTGGATCCTGCTGGGGCATTTTTTGTCGGGGAATCTTATCGGCCATAGTATTTCTCCAGTTGGCATTTATGTTGTTCAAAACTCTCTTTTTCCTGATCTTTATATGTATTGAGGCGCTTCATTATCTCATCAAAGTCAACCAGGTGCGCATCAAATTCAGGTCCATCTACACAGGTAAACTGCTTTTTGCCACCAACTGTTACCCTGCACCCACCGCACATTCCTGTACCATCAACCATAATTGAATTAAGGCTAACCAGCGTTTTTACATTATACTGTCTTGTTAGATCACTCACTGCTTTCATCATTGGGACAGGACCCACTGCCACTACAATATTTACCTGCCGTGAATCAAGTATCTTCTTAAGTTCATCGGTCACAAATCCCTTTATACCATACGTTCCATCATCAGTGGTAACAATGAACTGGTCGCTCACGGCTTTCAATTCTTCCTCTAATATCAACAAATCCTTATTTCGTGCACCAATTATGTTTATGCAATAATTGCCAGCTTTTTTTAGTGCACTTGCAATTGGATACACCGCAGCAATACCAATGCCACCACCAACACACACCGC
>JAOAIH010000020.1 GCA_026414805.1 Spirochaetota bacterium
GCTTCTTGTTACTGCCATGGATGTGTTTTGCTATCTTTTAGTGTGCCCAACAACAAAAGAAGCAGTCCTGATTGACCCCGCTGGTGATTACGATGACATCATGCAGGCAATACAGCACCATAATGCCAGCGTAAAGTACATCATTAATACTCATGGTCACTTTGACCACACATCAGGTAATAGTAAAATGATTGAACTCACTAAAGCACAGCTTCTGATTCACGAAGCTGATGTGCAACAGTTAACCGGAATTGCCAACCGCCTCATGGCACGCTTCAACAAAGGAAGTGCATCTCCAAAACCCATGCAAACATTGCGCGATGGCGATATAATAAAATTTGGCAATGAATCACTTGAAGTAATCCATACGCCAGGACACACACCTGGCAGCATAAGCCTGTACACACCAGGCCATGTTTTCACCGGCGACACCCTTTTTACCGAAGGCATGGGGCGAACTGATTTACCCGGCGGTTCATATAAGCAAATAATGGAATCAATTTACCGGATACTATCGCTACCTGATGACACTATTATATGGCCAGGGCATCACTACGGGCGCTTTCCAAAAAGCACCGTAGCCGAGCAAAAGCGATATTACATGTAATTATGATGCTAATTCATAAAAAAGTTAATGAATGATGTGTAAAATATTTTTTAGGAGAGGCAGTGTGCATAAAAAAATTATCTTTAATTGGCAACTGTTAGTAAAAATATTTTTGATTATAGTGTGCATAATCACTTCAAGTTTGGTGTATGCTGATTTCCCACCATGGGATGCAGATGTTGTTATCCCCGCTGAAACAAAAAGGCAAAAGCAAACCGCACCACATGTACACAACGCTGCGCAGGCTATTGGCTATTTTTTTATTCGTATGTTTCAGGTGATTGTTTCACCTCAGGATGGGCCAAACTGCCGCTTTCAGCCAACCTGCAGCGAATATGGCAGACAAGCAGTTATGCGCTATGGCTTTATTGTAGGGGGATTTTTAGCAGGTGAGCGCCTTATCCGGTGTAACCCCTACTCAATGCCGGGACATGACCCGCTACCACAACGAATATCCGAGTAACCCACATGTGTGTTGTACCACTTATCATGGCACTGTTGTTTCAGACAGTTGCTCAAACACCCCTTCAAAAGTATATCGCTCAGCTTTATAAAAATAATGAATACTACCAGTGTATTGCCGAACTTCGCCGATACAGCATGATGGCAGGCCAGGATATGGATTACAGCATTGCCTACTGTTACTATAAGGGCAACAGGCTAGCTGAGGCAGCCCACATATTACACAAAAGTCCAAATAAGCAAACCCGGCACTACCTTCTTCTTGCACACATCTATACTTCATTACAGCAATATAATGATGCACTGCAAATGTTAGCGTTATGCGATAGCTTTGGCCATCCACCGCAGCAAATGCTTGTATATAAAAATATGCTAGCAGTGCATGTTGCTCGCTACGATTGGGATGCCGCACTTTCGTTTTACACCTCTCACAGCGATGAGTTGAAAGAAATGCAAGAAATGTTTACTGTATTAAATAACGCCAAACGTGATGCAAAAAGCCCTTACCTTGCTGCAGGCCTGTCTGCAATCCTGCCTGGCACAGGTCACTGCTATGCACAGCATTGCTCCGACGGGCTTATAAGCTTTGTTACGGTTGCAGTGCTTGCAGGAGCAACATATATCTCGCATGCAAAAGGAAATGATGCTCTCATGTATACATTTGGAGCACTGGCTGTAATTGGTTATGGTGGAAATGTGTATTCAGCATATACCAGCGCCCTGCACTACAATGAGCTTCTATACAGTAACTATCGCACAAAAATATATAATGAATTTTTACAGTACAACCCTGAACAATTTTTACCGCAATGGATGACACAGTGAAAAAATTTTTTATCATATTATGTGTGTGCATGATATGCACACACGTGAACGCTGACCCTCTGTTAGAGCTGGCGGCAACACATCTTTACAATAAAGAATACTACCATGCCATTACCGAGTGCATGCGTTATCAATACTGCTACCCTGATGGAAGCGAATATCCACGTAGCATGCTCATAATGGCACGCGCATATTTTCTTGGCGGCAACTACTACCGCGCAACTGATATTGCTTACGAGTGCTATCAGAAATATGCAGGCACACTGTGGGGAGAACAGGCATTGTACAATTTGGCCACCATGCGGCTACTTGACGGATCTGCATTTTTTGCATACCGCAATTTTCAGGAATATTTTACGTTGTACCCACAGGGAAAACTAAACCAGCAGGCCAGGCTTAATTTTATTTACACTCAGGTGGTGCTCAATTATTATGATGATGCAAAAAAAGATCTTGATGCTTTTCTTACACACACTAACGATAAGGATTTGCGTGATGAAGCTGAAAAGTTTAAAATTGCATTTGACAACTTTAACGCACGCCAAAAAAAATCGGTGTGGGTTTCGTTAGGGGGTTCGTTGGTGGTACCTGGTTTTGGGCATTTTTATACAGGCAAAATTTCCACCGGGCTTTTATCGCTTGCATCAACAGTTAGCTTTGCTGCTCTTGCATACCGTGGATACATGCATGACAATAATTTCCAGCTTGTCTTTTTTGCTCTGGCGGGGTTTACTTTTTATCAGTATTCGCTGGTGAGTGCTGTTATCAATGTGTATGAGTATAACAGCGATGCATCATTTAAAGAAGCTATAAAATTATCAGTAATGAAGCGGTTTTAGAAAGATATTTAGCAACATGTTTCTTTAAACATTTGTTATTGCGCGTCCCATGTATCATATAGAAATATTTTGCTTGCTAAAACTATTTTATGGAATTACATTGCAATTACGATTATTAAGGACAACCACTATGAGAACTAAAATAATAACAATTGGCAATGCAAAAGGTATTCGTATCCTTAACACTATTTTTAAAGTAGTGTGCAACCCTTCAACAGTGAATATGCTGTTTTAAGAAAAAGAAAAAAATAATAGTAAAAGTAAAGCCCGCTAAAAAAACATGAAGGATGGGACAAAACAGTTCAAACAAATGCATAAAAAAATCACGATGTTTTATTAATTGATGATTCCATGGACATCCCTGATTTTGAATGGTAAACGATGATAATAAAACAATACCATCTATATTTAATAAACCTTGACACAACGATTGGCCATGAAATAAAGAAAACAAAGCCATGTATTGCAATCTCACCCAATAAAATGAACAACACCATTAGTACCATCATTATTGCACCTATGGCCACTAAATCACACAGCTATCCAACCAGAGTTAAACTTAAATTTCAGAACAAAACAGGATACATGGTACTTGATCAAATCAGGATTATTGACAAAAAAGAATTGTTAAGGAATTATGGATTGTGAATAAAGGCATTATCAAAAAGATTAAATCTGTTTTGCAAAAGATGCTTATAGAATAAAATATTGACAATCAAGATCCATGGAACAGGAAAAGAAAATAAAAGATATTGAATCGCTGCTCAAAGAGCGACGCCCGCTTGAGGATATTGCACAGGATATTCTAGATGGCGCCTTTGGTGAGCTTGATATGGAGCGAAAAGACTCTTTAGACCGCTTCCTTGATTTTGTGTATACTAAAGTACAGCGAGGGAATCCATACATACTGCATCTTGCCTATCCCACAAAACGAATGGCTGATTCAGAGTTAGAGGCAAAAGTGAAAGAGTTAATCAACCAACACCTGTATCCTGATATTATTTTGCCCCTGCTTAAATTTTTTACCCGCAATGTCCATAACTCTGATACCAATCTTTACATAGCATACCTCATTGAAAACGAAAACATTATCAAAGCTATTTTTGATACATTTGTGCTGTTTAAAAAGGACATATTTGAAACCGACAGGGAAAAGCGCACACAGAATGTACGAAGAATGCAGCAGTTTCTAGCACGTATTGAAACCATTTCAGCATCACCGCTTGATGCTGCAGCTCGTTTAAAATTTATCCTGGAATTTTTAGCGTTGAAACAAAATGTCAGCCACATTTACACACTGAACGATGTGAAGCTTGCCAATTAAAAGCCAAATTTTGGAAGGCGCTCTACTACTGTTTCCTTATCTAGTTCCATCTCACGCACATATATATTTTTATAACGCTTTGAATTCTGATAATTGGATATGTCGTTAAGCTCTGGTTCATAATTCTGGATAAGCCACCACAATATATCCTGTACATCAAAGGGGTTGGTATCAACTGCTGTATATTTATACCACAATTCCCTGCCTTCCATTGCTTTTGCCAAGTCAGGATGTCGTGTAAAAATTGGATCAAGTAAATTTTTAAGTCCAAGCCTCATTCCATCTCGCCAGCAACTGTAAAACAACACATAATGATATGTGTCTTCATTAAGCTTTTCCATAATGGCAACAATGCCAGCAAGCTCTGGAATTATTTTTGTTATTGAATACTTGTCAAACTTATACACTGGTGACCATGCAATGGTATACAACACATCATCCTGGTATATTTTCTTTTTCATGTATTTCGCTCTCCCTTTTTCTTTTTACTCCTGCAATAAGTTCATCTAAAAGCGTTATAATCTTTGCAATACGCTGTTTCACATCAATTGTATTGAGCAATGTAATACGTTCATCATAGTCAAGTATGAAATAATTTGCAATAAAATCTGTAAGCTGCGCCCCGTCTGATATATAATTTAAAAGATGTATCAGTTTGTCCGATTCATCAACATTTATCAAAAAAATTAATTCCTGAGCTTTTTTTCTGATTTTTTCCGCCAGCTCTGTTTTTGCTGGTAGCGTTTCATCAATTTCTTCATACTGGCATTGGAACAATCCCTTCCTGCTAAGTATCTTCACACGTTTGAGCCCTTTTAACGACAGCAAATATGTTGTGTCCGATAGCTCCACTTTCATCACCTCCGCAAGCACCCCTACATTTTTAATAGAAAAATAATCGTGCACTGATTTTACAGGATATACAATAACCGTATCACCCTGCGCATAGCGTTGCGCAATCAACTTTCTTTTTATGGGCACTGTAACTCCGCAATGCGGGAATAACACCTTTCTGTATGAATAAAAGATACGCACGTGCGCTCCTGATTAGTTTTATGGTAGTAACATGTATAGCTTAAAACTGGCGGCAACATTTGCAATCATTTTATTTATGTATTGCTGTTGACGGAAACAAATCGTTTAAGCAAAAATTTTTATTGCATTTCTTTTACCCATCACTTATAATACAGCCATTGAAAATAACACAACACAAGCGAGGCAACTATGGCTGAAAAACGAAAATATACTCGTGTGTCAAAAAAATGCAAATCTATAGTTGAAAGCATGGAAGGCATTACGTTCAGCACCGCACATGATATCAGCGAAGGCGGGATGTTCATTTCAACGCCCGAACCAGTGCATCCGGGAAGCACTGTTGACATTGAGGTATACCTTTCACCTGAAGAAAGCATAACACTTAAAGGCACTGTGCGTTGGGTACGCAAGCACGAAGAGGGCAACCACAAAGCCGGCATGGGTATTCAGTTTATACCCACAAGCAGGGAAATGGAAAAGCTTAAAAAAGCATTCTTAAAATGAAGACTTTTTGCAAATCAATATTCCTACATTAATAAGTCTATAATTCCATTGTACATCTGCAAATCCAGAGTACTGCTCAAGGCGGATTTTGAATTCTTCTTCAATTTTTTTCATCATATTTTTTGTCCTAGTCATGGCACTATGCATATCTTTGCCATACCACTTCCTTTGGCACTCCTGCCATTCAAGACGTTTTTCCAAAAAATCCATCTCCTGCCGATAATGGTGCTGCAGGCTTTCAAGGTATGGATCAATATGCAAATTCATTGATTCTTTTATTTCAGTAACTATCGCCCTGACCTTTTTTTCAAGGCGTGCAAGCGATAGCTCATAGTAATACTCTATTCTATCGCAGTAGTTTTTAGCTACGTCATTTTCAACACTCACCACACAACCGTATTGACGCAGCGCTTCCTGTTCAATGTCCTCCACTATGGCCTGGTTTAAAATATCCTCTGGCAAAAATACCGGCACTATTTGCTGAACCTCTTCTTTTGCGTATAGTGTCAAAAGATAATGAAAGATCAAACCTCGTGCATCATACGGACAAATAATTTGCTTTATACCTGAAAATCCTCCAAATGCATGCTCCTTACACCGTGCAATGCCAAAATCAACAAGTGGGTGACCAAAAGCTAAAAATTCAAGAGCTTCGTTTTCAAGAGCTATCTGGCTTTTAAATGTCCCAAATTTATTAATTGGTGTGCCATGCGCAGGATTATGGCGCACAAAATACAATCCGGTTTTGGGGTTGGGATCTGATATACATTGTGCAATTGACGTATCAACTGATTTCAGTTCGTTCATAAACTGCTCAATGCGCGCATTGGTAAATTCGCGTTCCTGCATAGTGATTGTGTAATACTGATCAAAATTCATGTCAATTTTGCGAGCAACAGTAAGCTCCTGCAATTTGCTATAACTTTCCCTTGCTTTTTGAAGATGGGTATCAATGTCCTTTGATACCTTGCGCTTATTTTTTAAGCCTGCAATAAGTTCCATAAAAATTCGGTTAAAGAAGCGCTCATCAGCGATGTCACCTAAAATTACATCAGGCGTTCCTAAGGATTCTTCAAACAATTTTAACTTATGGTTAAGTACTTCCAGAACACGTTCGGCAACAGTATCCCTTGTAGCAAAATTGTAAATGATGACATTGTTGCTTTGCCCAAAGCGGTGAATGCGCCCAATGCGCTGCTCCACCTTAAGCGGCGACCACGGAAGATCATAATTTATAAGCACATTACAGAATTGCAGATTACGCCCCTCACCGCCTGCCTCAGTGCATATCAGGATTTCTGCATCATTTTTAAATGACTCAATTGCAGCTTCCTTTTCATCGCGTGACAGCGAACCATGAAACAGTACTACCTTAAAGTTTTTCAACACCTGGGCAAGATATTCCTGAGTTGTCCTAAACTGAGTAAAGATAAGAATTTTTTCATGCTTTTCGGCTTTTAATTTTTTCACAAGCTGTAGCAGTTTTTCTGCTTTTTTATTTCGTCCTACATTAATTGCCATTGCTACAAGCTTCTCAAGGGTTGCTATCTCATTCTCTAGCTCTTCACTTTCAACAGCTACAATATCATCTACATCTTCAATTGCATCATCATCCATCTCATGCCACATAAGTGCTGGCAGCGCTTTTTTCTCCTTCAGCTCTGTTAAATATTCGTGCCGTTTTTTCAATGCGCACATCAGCGCATACGACGAAGAATCCAAAAGCTTTTGAAACACCGTCATAACAAAGCCAATGGCACGATTATCAGCCTGCATTGCTTTGTTAAACTGGTCAGCAACATATTCAGTCGTTGCATCATAGAGGATGCGTTCCTCAGGATACAATTCAAAACGTATTGTTTTTGCAAGACGCCTGGTAAACCCGCCAACATCACGTTTAGTCCTCCTAATTACCACTGAGGATATTTTTTGTTTCAATGGCGCAAGGTTGGCATCCGGCACACAGTAAGTTTGCTGAAAGCTGTGCAAAGACCCTAAAAGATTTTTATCAAGAAGCGAAATGAGATAATAAAGCTCTTCTAATTTACCTCTAAACGGTGTTGCTGAAAGCAGCAGCAATGCCTTGCTATTTTTGGCAAGGATTTCAGCCACCTGGTATGATTTTGTCTGAGTGAGTGCATCACGGCGCAACCGATGGGCTTCATCAATGACAACAGTGTCCCACTGCACCTGTGACAAACTATCTACAAACTTTTTGTTCTTAATAAAATCAATTGAGCAGATAATCTTATTCAATTGCCAGGGATTGCCCCTGTGTTTATGATATATTTTTTTATCTACTATCGTAAATTCTTCATTGAATTTGCTCTGCATTTCATGCTGCCACTGGTACTGCAGGCTTGCCGGGCACACAATGCACACCCTATCATAATTGTAGCGGTACGATAGCTCCTTTATCACAAGTCCTGCTTCAATTGTCTTACCCAATCCAACTTCATCAGCTATCAAAAAACGCTTGTGCAGCGAATTGACAATTGTATAGGTGCTTTCCACCTGATGTGGCAGAATACGAGTACGCGAATTGGATAGCGACAGCATTTTATTATTGGCATACGCGCAAGAAAGAACAAAGCTTTCAGTTTTCAGCAAAAAACGGCTGTCGGGAGTAAATGAATGTTTGGCAATATATTCTAAAATTGATTTATCATTCAATGCCACGCTTTTTGTTTCATTATAATCATCTTCATAGAACAGATGAACAGTCTGCATAGAGATGTATGTTCCCCCAATAATTGGATTTCATTATCGCATTCCGATGTGCTCATCACCATCATTCCGGGCTTACCCCGGAATCTTTTGCCACCCTGTCATTCCGGGCTTGTCCCGGAATTTTTTCCCACCCTGTCATTCCGGACTTGATCCGGAATCTTTTTTGTTGTAATAGATCCTGAATCAAGTTCAGGATGACTTTCCCAACACTGTCATTTTAAGCTTTTTACGGTTATATGTATGAAAGGATTTGATGCGACATAATACATACCTCTATCATACGTACAAGCATTTTTTTAAAATAGATTTTGTTACATCATCTTGCTTCCTTGAAGAGAGGCCATATAATAATAATTATTACCGCAGTTCAGCTCTGAAGATATCAATGCTATATGGAATGTTTTCATCAAGGATAGGCATAATGGGCTGAGTCCGTGGCTTGAATCCACGTGCAAGGTTGACACGAGCAAATTCATTTTCCATACCAAGGCGTGAGGCATACTCTATAGCCTTCCAATAAGCAATGCTGCTTTTGGTTTCATTCCCCTGGATCTGATATACTGCACCTAAATTATTATATGCTGATGCCAGCGACTGGAAGATAATCAGATGTTCCTGTCGGTCAGCCCTAGGCATCCGTATCGCTTCGGCCTTACGTTCAAACACAGCAATCATCTTTAAATACTCACCCTTACTTGCCTCTAAGTTATTCATATGATAGAACGCATTGCCTATCGCAAACATAACCTGGGGATTGGTTACAATATCTTCATACAGATTAAGCCATTGCTCAAGTGCCTGCTGGTAATTCTGGTTTACATAGTATATCCGGCCCAGGTTATAGCGCACTTCAGGAGAGGAAAAGTTTTCCTGCAAGGCAAGCTCATACTTTTGCCGTGCAATATCTAAATTTGCCATTTTATCAGATTCCTCATCAAGAAGCGCTTCATCAAGCTCATCGCCAAACCTTAATGTAACCTTATCAAAGAAATAATAAAAGATATGGCCAAGGTAGGCGTATGTTTTACCTATTGATTCAGATTCGTAGTAAAAATCCTCATAGGTGAACTCTGGTGGGTACTGATATGCTGTGATAGCTGCATTTAAGTATTTATACGCTTCAACCGGTTGCTTTATTGTATAGTTGTATTCACCTAAAAGATGCAGTGCTGCAAAATAACGTTCGCCTTTTTCCTCTGCTTTTTGTTCAGCTTCTTTTAAGAGCATTTCAACAAGCTTAAGGTTCTTCTGTGCTGCAGCTAACTTAGCACTGGCAACATACAAAGGAGGATAATCCGGATCCTTTTCTTTTAATGCATCAAGCACACCACGGCATGCTGGTATTAAATTATCCTCTTCGTCCTTGAGCCGTGGTGATTGTATACCTAAATCAACACGCACATTGAACGTATCCGAACGGTTTTTGCCTAAGTAGTAATGGGCTAACTTGGCCAAAAGTGGCGACGGGATATCCGTGAGAATGTCTCGCGCACGCAGGTCCGTATGTATTGAAAGCACTTCGGGCAGATTATCTCGCTCAATAAAAAGATTAAGAAGGCCTGCATAGCCAACCCAGGAATTAGGATCTACTTTAAGAATATTCTCAAAATACTGGCGTGATTTTAAATACTGCCCCTGATACAAGTAAGCATTACCAATACCAAACAGAGCGGTGATATTTTTTGGGTCAATAGCTAACGCTCTGTTATACATCATAATTGCAAGATCAACCTGTGAAATCTCATAGGTGCCTTTGGGCGCAAATGTTTTAATGGCATCGTTTTGAATACGGGTATAATAGTTTTGCGGTATTTTGGCAAAGAAATACCCAGTATTGTTCAGTGTATCAATATCCCGATTATTAATCTGAAATGCGCGTTTTAGTTTAGTATACGAATAATCAAACTCTCTCTTTTTAAAGTATGCCCGCGCATAGGCATTATAGCCATAAAGATAATCCTTTTTATAATGCTGGTCAACGTATTCAAAAAGTTCTTCTGCCTTTTTATAATCCTTCACCTTTTTAGTGGCAGGGTCGCCCGGCTCAAGTATCAAAGCCACCCCCTTGTTGATAAGCCGTTTGGCCATAAATGGCTTATAAATATACTGATAGACAGTTACTGTTAATACAAATCCAACAAGTATTGCCGCTGCAATAATCTTTGTCTGCCGTAAAAGCCGCTGTTGTCGCTGCATCCCTTCACGGGTATATTCAGGACGCGCAGTGATGACTCTTCTTTGTGGGATTTCTTCCTCAAGGGTAAGCCGTATATTAAGCTTTTTTTCAATGAAGCGCTGAATATTGTCTTCAGGCTTTCCAGAAACAATAAGGTCGATGAGCTTTCGCGTATCTTCAGGGGATAACTGGTCCTGTAAAATTATATCTTTAATTTTCCTTCTTAGAGTTGGGTGAAGCAGGAGTAATGCTTTTTTAAGCCGCCGCAATTCTGCATCTGATATCTCAACACTTTCCTCCATTGATATGGGCTGTGTTTCCTCTTCACCTAATCCCTCAAACTCAGGTCTGAATTCTTCAACAGCACGTTCAACCTTTTCTGCTTTTCGTACTGGCTCTTCAAAGCTTTCAAGCTCATCAAATGAAGGTGTTTCAAATCGCGCTCGTGGTGGCTCTTCTTCTTTTGAAATTTCTTCAAACGCTGCCGGCTGTGGCATTTCCTCATCAATGCCTAATGCCGATAGATCCGCCTGGGGCAACTCCTCCGCCTTTATTTCTGATATCTCCGATACCTCTTCTGCCCCAATTTCAGAAAGATGTATGTCCTCATCCAAGCTTACATCACGTGGCCCACGTGGCTCTTCAGTCACAAATTCATCGGTACGGATTTCGTGAGCTTCAACAGTTTCAGGTTCAAATTTTGTAAGCTCTTCCAGTTCATCAAGTGGACTTACTTCTTTTTTTGATGGTCGTGGTGGTATTTCCTTTTCTTCAAATGCAGGTATTTCTTCTTCCAGCAACTCCTTTGGCAATTGTTCTTCAACTGCTATTTCTGTTTCTTTTGGAGCTTCTTCAAAGGTTGCTGGTTCCTCAAATTCAAACTCAGGTAATGCCTCTTCTTTACCCGACGGCGGAGCTTCCTCCGGCACTTCCTGAATCATATCAGTTATGTCAACTATCTCTTCAGGCTCTTCATACACTTCAGGCACAGCTTCTAGCTCACCTGTTTCTGACTTTTCACCTGGTGTAATGGTAAAATCATCTGCAGTAGAATCAGCCTGGATAACACTTACCTTACCGCGCATCTGAGCAATAGATGATAGTTCAGAATCAAACGAATCAACAATGCGTTTTATTTCAGCTTCTTCTTCTGGAGCCAGATTCTGTATCTCTTCGGTAACTGCCATAATGGATTCTCGCGATCTGTTATTCTCCTGTCAGATAATGTGACATAAACATACTCATCATATTCTATTTTAAAAATCAAACATATTTTTCTAATTATATATTAATATGCATTTACAGCAAAATCATATAAATATTTTCTCTATACCTATCGACATATTAATATGCAATTATAAAGCGTAAAATTTAGCACCAGGAGCTTGTGTTCCATGCCAAAATCGCTGCAATGGATTATGCTTATCATCACACTGTGTTATTTCTCTACTAACGATTATGTGCCCTCAAAAAGTGTTCCTTATTTTTCGCTGTACACTCTTTCAAAAGCTTCACCGCCCTCACCGGTAACTGTCTCACATAGTAAGCCTGGCATGCCACAAATACTCAAAGGCACACTGATAACCTACAAAAACCGAAGTGCCCACAAAGTGTATATAGCCGGTGATTTTTCATACTGGAAAAAACAACCCATGGAACGAAGCTCTCATGGAGTATGGTTTTACATAATTCCTTATGATGATGACGAGCGTATTGTGCGCTATAAATTTCTGGTTGATGGTGTTTGGATTAATGATCCTACAAACCAGGACATTGCCGATGACAATGCTGGATCATATTTTTCTATTGTTCGACAGGAAAAGCTTCCGGAAGGCACACAGGTTAGTTTCAAGATTCTTGATGAAAATATACGGCTAGTTGAATTCAGGTTGTATGCACCAAATGCATCAATCGTGGCACTTGCTGGCGATTTCAATAACTGGAATCCCGAAATTGATTTGCTAAAAAAAGATAGTTCTGGGATTTGGCGCCTTAAGAAGCGCTTGCCTAAAGGAGCATTCCGCTACAACTTTGTTGTGGATGGTACGTGGAAGCTTGATATGTACAATCCAAACACCGCATCAAACGCAGCAGGAATGCTGTGCTCAGTGATACAGTTCCCCTAAGTTACAAAATTTTGTGGCGATAGTAACCGGAAATTATAATCCTTTGATTACAGTGGCAAGTGCCAGTATAACAAAACCTATTGTTACAAGCCACCATGAGTAAGCAGACAGCACTGGAATTGCAACAAACCTGCCGATAATCCCCAGTAGACCTATTACAACAGAAATCCACCATACGATGGACCGTGGCGCATTTGTCTTCATGACAAACCTCCTTAAAAAAATATTTATATACACCAACCATGCTTACAAGGTTATTAATCGCAGCCACAAGTTATCCTGCCAGCACTATCATAAGTCAAAAACTTAAAAATGGCAATTGGATACACTGCTTTTAAAAATCACACAATAAAAACTACGCTTATAATAATCTCTAAATTTACGGAAATCAAGTCATATATTTTATCTGGGTTTACCTATAAAGCAGGGTTGTTGACCATTTACTTTAATTAAATTTGTTTGATTTGTTTTTATGTCGTAACCATAAATATTAAAGTTATACACAAAAACAATTTTATCCCCCGAAGGCGAAAACGATAGATCACTATTAAAGCTTAGTATATAAGGGAGTGTATAATCAATAGTGTTAGCTAACACTAAATTATAACAATGAATAATATTAGGATTATACCCATCAATATAAACAATCACTTCTCCATGTGGTGCAAATGTAATATCGTAACAATTAGTTATACCATATTGATTTGCATAATTTACTCCATTGACCAAGTTCATAATACCTACAATATTGCTAGCTCCCCATATATAACTTGCTTTAGCAGAGTCAGGTGAAACGCTAATGCCTATAATATAAGAATCCACTCCTGAAGCAATAAACTCTTTAATGGTAACACCACTCTTATTCATTACACCAATATAATATGTATCTGTGAATCTTCTGCCATACACAATTCCAGATCCATCAGGCATCCATGTAGGTGAAAAGTAGTTTTCGTCCTCTCCAGTGAACGTCAACCTTGTTTCATTTTTTCCATCGTTATTAATCAAATATATTTCTTCATAACCTTCTACGTTTCTTACAAATAGTATATATCTCCCACAAGCAGACCATGAAGGATTATCATCATGGCCTGAATATGTTAATTGCATTTCGTTACTCCCATCCTCATCCATAACCCACACATCACCATTGCGGATAAAACATATCTTCAGAGGCTCCTCATTCCTGACAGCATCACATCCAGTACTGCTCATACATAGCAGAAATGTCAGCAAACAGAGAATAAACGCATTCCAGTATTTCCTATTCATCAAACAACCCCTTATTAATACCTTGCAGCGTCCACTGCAGACCACAATAAATTAAACTTCCATGAATATTTTTTTCAATGTACTCTTCATCACACCATGCAAATTGATATCCTGCTCGTATAAAGAAAGATATTTTCTGGGTTATTATATACCCTAACCCTATGATTGCTTCTATACGCGGCCCAAGTGAATCATGTACTTCTGTTTGCGAAACATCCATATACGGGCCATAGTGTTTTGGCGTATATTTGCGTATATATACTGCACCACCGCCAATTCCAGCATTCATTTTAATAGGACATGTGGCAAAGGTATAGTCAAGGTACATCCCTCCTGTAACTGGGAATAAAAATATGCTGGTATTCCATGGCTTATCTGCATATTTCTGCCCATAACTTATAGATGATGAACAATACCACATTGCTTGTAAACCACTAAGCTTAAAAGGGATGTCACATGATACCCCAATGCCCAATCCCTGAACATACCCTTCTTTGCCAGCGCAAGTATTTGTATAATACGTATCAGCAAATATTAAAGCATAACCAAACGCAGGCAAAAATGTAATTATAATTATGGCGGGGATTATAGATAATATCTTCATAAAAAATTACACTTTTTCTATATATAACTTATCAATGTTACTGTTAGCAAATTGATATAATGTAATGCTAACTTTTTTCAACTATTTTTTATATTGTTTTCGTAGCAAATATGCATACTATCCAAACTACATGTTATTGAATAACACAAAATGATATGAAAACACATAACTTTACTATGAACGAAAAGTATAAAATTATTTCCATTTGAAAAAATGGTGCTGCACAACCATACTACTATTTTCTTTGCATACCTTCACGGTTCATTATTATCAGTTGATGACTTCATTGATATTGGCATCGCAATGTATTTAAACGATACAATAGATTCTATCATGGACTTTGCGTTGCAATGTAAATAATAACTAATGAAAGCCATTAGGAAATATTTTATTAATGTTAATGTTAGAGCACTTAACACAGCACCTTTGCCTTTAAATACAATGTCATCAAGACATTGATTTTCTGCCACACATAAAAAATCACAGCAAAGAGATAGTAGGTGTTATTATTTAATGAAACCAAATTTACGAAAATATTTTCTAAAAATCAGTACAGCACCAAAGATCTTTGAAGGTTTAAAAAAGCTCTCATTAAAAAAATTAGTGCGGATGCCCTTAACGTTACAAGCGCAAAATGCGATGTCATAGTCGCAATTGCAAGTATTATAGATCTCACATAATAGCAAATAATAATTTCAGACCACCAAACAATTATACAGATACATTCACAATTATGTTTTCAGCAGGGTTTAATTGATACGTCATTGGTTGATACGTTAGTAATGATGGCTCGTTTTAAAAACAGATTAGTCCATATTTATTGTGAAATTGATATTAATGAACTGTATAAAATTATTCAAACACAACTGCATGATATTTATGAATCTTTAAAGCCGTTTAAGACAATAATAAAAAGAAATGTGTAAACCTTTAAGTATAACACATACTAATAAAGCTTACAGTACCTTACCGCACACCTGCGCTATACAACATTTATCACAGTGTGGTTTTTTTGTGCACACATCCTTACCGTGTTTTACAATTAATGCATGATACTCATTATAATCCTGTACCGTGCCCTCAAAGTTTTTATGAAAGAACTCCTGTATTGCCATATAATCCTCGTTCCCCGTTAAAATCCCAAAGCGTGTGAATATTCTTTTAGTATAAGCATCTACAACAAATATTTTTCTATTAAGTGCATATAGCAATATGGAATCACACGTTTCGGGGCCTATGCGAGGGAGTGAAAGCAATTCTTTACGAAGCGTATCGGTAGGTAATCTCTGCAATGATTCAAAGCTGAAATCATATTGCTTAAACCAATGTAAAAATGCAGCAATGGCACCAGCTTTCTGATTATAGTATCCTGAAGATGTAATGTATGGAGCTATGGCCCCAGCACTTTTTTTGTAAAGCGCCTGTGGTGATAAAAGCTTGTGTTTTTTGAGATTTTCAACTGCTTTTGCAGCATTAGCCCATGAGATATTTTGAGCCAGAATTGCGCCGATAGTTACTTCAAAGCTAGTCTCTGCAGGCCACCAGTGCTGTGGACCATAGTGCGATAGTAACTGTTGATAGACTCTTTTCAGTATATGCATATACTAAAAGCTTACCGGAAGGCGTTTGCCCTCAGGCTGATCCACAAGGATGTCGCCGTCCTCCTTGTATTTTTTGAGCATAAAATGAGTGACCGTTGATTGCACGTGATCAATTGTTGCAAGCTTCTCAGCTACAAATGTTGCAACTTCTTTAAGCGATGGCCCCTCAACCTGCACCAGCAAATCATAGCCCCCCGATAAAAGATATACCGCCGTGACCTCAGGGAAGCGGTAAATGACTTCTGCAACCGAATCAAAGCCAACTCCTCGCTGCGGAGTTACCTTAACTTCAATGAGCGCCCTTACCTCATGTTGCTTTATGCGCTGCCAGTTGATATGCGTTTTATAGCGCAGGATGATTCGGTCCTTTTCAAGCTTCTTTATATATTTTGCAACTTTATCTGCACTTACATTAAGCTGCCGAGCAATATCTTCAGCTGATGTTCGTGCATCATTGGATAAAATCTCAAGGATATCTTCGCCCAATTTATCTATACTGTAAGGTTTCATTAAATGTTCCTCCGTAAATAGATTTTAACAATGATCTCCAAGATATAAAAAAATCTTTTCTCTTGTCACATATTTGAATCTATACCACAGTAAAAAAGGACTCTTTATCACTCGTACCCTTCTGCGTATATCCCTTTCAAACTTTACGAAAAGCTTTCAGCTTTCACTGTTTTACTTTGGTACAATAGCATTAACTAAACATTCACTGCAATAGTTTAAATAATATACCCACTAAGAGTAACTACTTCTTTATTTAAATCATCACATTCTCAATAAAAATACACCGCTTAGAATTAGTCAATATAATTTACTTGCATAAATAGCATAAACGTAGGCTACAATACTATAATTTATTTTTACAGCATACTGCAAACATCCTATGAAAAAGCCTTTTTGTTTCATTATACCTCATGGAGGATATAAAGTGCCAGATGAACTGGCAGACTTTTGCACGCTCAGTGAGCTTGAGTTGTTCTTTGAAGCTGATACTGCTGCTTGTGAGTGTTTTGCTCTTAAGGAAATTGGTACTGTCATTACCACACCGGTGCACCGCCTGTTTATAGATGTGGATAGGGACCCCTACAGTCTGCCACCAAAAGCACACAATGGGGTTATTAAAACAGTAACGTCACAAAAGAAACAGATTTTCCCACCTGGTATCTTCCCCGATGAGATTGCTATTGCTGCGATGATTAAACGCTATTGGTTCCCTTTCCACAGCAGAATTGAACAAGCTTGTAAAACTAGCCGATTCATCATTGTATGTCATACGATAGCACCGGTGGCCCCACCTATTGCACCTGATGCAGGAAGCCCACGCCCCATCATCACACTGGAACATGGTGCCAGCAATGGCTCGGATATCACTACCTGTGACCAAACAGCAGCATTAAAATTATTAGGGCTTTTAAAAAAGGCATTTGCTGGCGAAAAATATACCGTGACAACGCCATTTAGTATTGGTACACCTGCAAAACGTTACATTATGTATCGCTATGCAAAGCACTTGCTGCCAATTATACGGATTTCATTATCAAAGGCATTATTCTTGAATGAAAAATATTTTGACCCGCATACACTGAGTATTGACCCACAACGAATTCAGAGTATACAACAACGCCTATATGAATGCTTACATACTTTTTCAAAGTACATTTAAAGCTTCCACAATATTTATATTGACATGATTACATAAAAAAATTATTTTATTATAGAGTGCCATCAACCGGGAGGATTTAATGAAAAATATACGAATTGAAATAGATGATAGGAATTATGAACATATATTATTTTTATTGAGAAACCTTAAGATCAGAGGTCTTAAAGTAATTGAAGAAGATAAAAACAAAATGAACAAATTAACAAAAAAAACTTTAAAGAAACTTCTCACTTCAAAAAAGGTTGAAGTTTTCCAATCCATTGATGACCCTTTACAATGGCAAAGGAATCAACGAGATCAATGGCTATAAAAGTATTTGATACTAATGCAATAATCTACTTATCAAAAGGATTACTAGATATTGATAGTGTCATTGACGATACAGCAGATTATGCAATTTCAGTTATAACATATATGGAAGTTCTTGGATACGATTTTTCTTCAATTGCTGAAGAGAAATTTGTAAGGAAGCTATTGTCATATTTTCGCATTATATATATTGACAAAGAAATTTGTAATACTGTTATTAGATTGCGAAAGAAATACAAAATAAAATTACCCGATGCAATAATATGTGCAACAACTATTGTTTTTAATGCAACTTTGGTAACAAACGACTTCAGATTAAAATCAATAAAAAATTTAAAATTACAGTTACTGAATATATAACACATACGCTACATGGTTAAAATAACTTGCTCCTTCATGTTTCATACACATCATAATTCTAAATGCCCAAACTACATGAGCCACACCTTTTTGTTTAACCCCTCACCATTGCTTATGTGTAATATATTCATACGCACTGATTGATGCAGTTGCGCCATCGGCTGCTGCCATAAGCACTTGCCGATATGAACCTTCACGCAAGTCACCTGCTGCAAAAAGGCCGCTAACTGGTGTTCGCATCTGCATATCAACCTTAACTTGACCGGCTTCATTCAAGATTTCTTTTGGCAGGTATGCTGTATTTGGTGTAAAGCCAATAAATATAAACAGACCATCAACAGTAAGTTCAGACTGTTTGTTATTTTTTTTATTCAAAAGAGTAATGGTCTTTACTTTTTCATCACCATTGATCTGCGTGACCACGGTATCAAGAATAAGCTCAATCTTTGGATTTGCTTTTACTCTATCCTGCAAAATCTTTTGCCCTCTGAATTCATCACGCCGGTGAATAAGATACACCTTTGATGCAAACCGTGTTAAATACAATGCCTCTTCAAGCGCTGTGTTGCCACCACCCACCACTGCCGTCACCATATCCTTGAAAAATGCAGCATCACAGGTGGCACAATACGACACACCCCTGCCGGTAAACTCAGACTCACCCGGCACACCCAAGCGCCTTAAAGAAGCACCTGTTGCAGCAATCACTGCGCGCGCCTGCAAGCTGCTGCCATCGGTTGTAGTAATCTCAAATATATCATTAATTTTTTTGACAGACTCCACATCCTTGCTTTCAATAGTTACTCCAAGGCGGCGCGCCTGCTGCTCCATATTGCTTGCAAGCTGCCACCCTTCAACAGGCTCAACAAATCCGGGATAATTTTCTATTTCATAGGTCAGCATTACCTGCCCCCCAGGAGAAATCTTTTCCAGCACCAGCGTATCAAGCCCTGCACGCACAGCATAGATCGATGCTGCCATACCTGCAGGTCCTGCACCTATTATGATAAGTTCTTTCATAACAAAATTTCCTCCTAAAAAATATCATGGTAAACTTTTTCAGCATCTTTTTAAACTCAAAAAAAAACGTCATGCTGAAATTGTTTCAGCATCTTTTTAAACTCAAAAAAACGTCATACTGAACTTGTTCCAGCATCTTTCAAACCAAATAAAACGTCATACTGAACTTGTTTCAGCATCTTTAAACCCAAATCAAGTCTTTTCCTGTACATCAAGAGGTTCAGAATGATACTATACATTACCACTGTATTTTAGATTTTTCTAAAATACATCGAAATCATCGGATATAAATATTTTTCCTTTGACATTTAGATTATTGACAAAAATGAATGTCAAATACTTTATCTGTGCTATATTTTTTGATATTTGTCATCTCAACAAACACAGTTTACATCATCGCTTAATTTTCACTGTAAAGCAAAATAACAGGAGCTATCGCCAAATAAATGTATGGGCGATAGTTACTGATAATAAAATTTAATCTTGTAGAGTGAGGCTATGGAACAAATAATCAAATACCACCACGGAAAAATCCAAGTGCCTGATAACCCTGTTGTGCTTTTCATAGAAGGGGACGGCACCGGCCCCGATATATGGCGGGCAACCAAAATTGTACTTGATGCAGCAGTGAACAAAGCATACGGGGGCAGGCGCAGCATACAGTGGCAGGAAATCCTGGCTGGTGAAAAGGCATACAACACTACAGGAAGCTGGCTTCCAGATGAAACAATTGAAAAGATAAAAAAATACAAAGTTGCCATAAAAGGACCCCTTACCACACCAGTGGGCGGCGGTATACGGAGCATCAATGTTACACTTCGCCAGGTGCTCAAACTCTATGCCTGTGTGCGCCCTGTTCGCCACTTTGCTGGCGTACCAAGCCCGCTTAAAAATCCTGAAACAGTAGATATGGTGATATTCAGGGAAAATATGGAAGACGTGTATGCGGGCATTGAGTGGAAACAGGGAACACCTGAAGCAAAAAAAGTCATAGATTTTTTAAATAAAGAGATGGGACAGTCGTTGGGATATGATACCGGCATTGGCGTTAAACCAATTAGCATTGAAAATACTAAAAACATTGTAAGAGCAGCAATCCGTTATGCAATTGATAACAAGCGCTCAAGCGTGACAATAATGCATAAAGGCAATATCATGAAATTTACTGAAGGAGCATTCCGTGACTGGGCATATCAGACAGCAAAAGAAGAATTTGCAGAGTATATTATTACCGAAGATGAACTATGGGCACAGTACAATGGCAAAGTACCCGCAGGAAAAATCGTGATTAAAGACCGTATAGCTGATGCCCTGTTTCAGATGGTCCTTTTGCGCCCCGATGAATTTGATGTGATCGTGACTCCAAATTTAAATGGCGACTATATCTCCGATGCACTGGCAGCCCAGGTTGGTGGCCTTGGGATGGCACCCGGTGCAAATATTGGCGATGACGCTGCAGTGTTTGAAGCAACCCATGGCACTGCACCAAAGTATGCCAATCAGGATAAGGTTAATCCAGGCTCGCTCATTCTTTCAGGAGAGATGATGCTTCGCTTTATGGGCTGGAAGGAAGCTGCAGATTTAATCATCAAAGGCCTTGAGAAAACCATACAGCAAAAGCGCGTAACCTATGATTTGGAACGGCAAATGGAAGGCGCTACATTGTTAAAGTGTTCTGAATTTGGTCAGGCTGTTGCTGATAATATGTAAAACAATATATTCCAAAGGATACCATAATGGCAATTCCCACATCACGTGGTGATGCACAAACTCGCGTTTCTATTGATGCAAATAAATGCAATGGATGCGCCTTATGTGTCACAGCCTGCCCTGATAAAAATATAATTATTGCAAACAAAAAAGCTACGTTTGCACTAAATCCTTACTTCGGCTGCATTGGATGCGGACACTGTATGGCTATCTGCCCAAGAGTAGCTATTGCAGTAAGTGGCAGGGCGATAGCTCCTGAGGATGTGTTCCCAATTAAAGGTATTAACAAGGCTGCACCCTATCCACAGTTACTATCGCTTATGCAAAAACGAAGGAGCATACGCCTGTTTAAGAACACTCCTGTAAGCAAAGACATCATTAATAAAATTGTGGATGCAGCACAGACCGCACCAATGGGCATTCCACCATCTGAAGTAAATATCATTGTATGGGATAACAGGGATGATGTTTTGCTGCAACATACGCGATGTTAGCAGCTGAATCACTTGGCCTTGGCAGTTGTATGATTGGCGGCATTCATCCTTTTTTGCAGCAGGGCAGCAAGGCAAAGGCTTTCAGGGAAAAATACGGAATTAAATATAAAAGCAAGAGCGGCCTTTTTGTAATCTTTGGCTATCCAAAACTTGCATTTAAAAAAGGCATTAAACGAAGTTTTGCATCAGTGCAAAGAGCAGAGTAATTCCTATACGGGTGTTTTCCAGATATTTATAGCAGGATCATCATTGCACTTCTTGCAGAAGGCTTTGGTATTGCCATGCCCGCATCCATAGCACCAGATATCAAACACACGGCACTCTTTGCATAGCGCTTTGCCACACCCATCGCAGCGCACCACTGCTTCTTTTGCGTGGCACACCTCACACACCACACCGGAGATTGTTTCCATATTTTTCTCTATTTATTCTTAATATTTAAATAAAAACATCAATTAAATACCATTTAACAAAAGGTAATAAACCATATACAATACAAGAAAACCACATACTCTGTTATTGAAACATCAATCAAATGGATTAATTATTTTTAGTTTCAAACTTTTATAGTCCTCAACATTCCTTGTCACCAGTATCAGATTATGCACTTGCGCTGTTGATGCAATAATATTATCTGCAATTTTTATCTTTTTCCTTTTTCTATTCTTTAAAGCCTGTAATGCTATTTCTTCGGATGTGTCTATCACTTTAAAATGATTAAGAAGTTCTTTTACTGCTTTCACTTCTTTTTTGTTATAATTAAATGAAAGAACCTCTATGTATGTTAATCGTGATATACAAGATTGACTAATATATTTTTCCAAAAATTCAGAGGCAATTATTTCTCCATTTAAATGATATATTAAAATATTTGAATCAATTAAATACTTACTATCGTTCATATTCTTCCCGAATCTGCTTTTGCCATTTAACTGGGTCTATTTTATACTTTTTCAACATCCCTTTTGTTTTATTGAGTATCATTGTACAACTTGACTTGCCATATGATTCTTTAATTCCAACATCAATGGGGAACAATAGCACTTCTATGTCTTTATTTATATATTCGTTGGGAATCCTAATCGTTAAGCTCTTTTTTGTTGGTTTGACCAATATTCTAATCATAGCATTTTATATCTCCATAATATTCATCAAAAAATGATTTGCTTATTAAAATATTACCATAACAAGCTAAAAAAGAAAAGTATTTAAAATCAATATTACCTCTTCTCGGGGTAACCTGTTATTTCGCGTATGTCCTCGTACAAAGGTTTTAAATGGCTATATAATTTCTGGTACACCTTTTTATACAGCTTATCATAAATTTCCACATCCTTTGGATTGGGATAAAATACTTTTCCAACACGCGTCATTGCACCAACTGCAGTCTTAAAATCTGGATACATCTTTAATCCTACTGCAGCGTCTATTGCAGCACCCAATGCAGAAGTTTCAAAGGTATGCGGCCGCTCTGTAGGCAGATTAAAAATATCAGCAGTAAGCTGCATTGCAACATCGCTCTGTGCACCGCCTCCGGATACTCGCAGCTTTTCAATGGGTACTTTGTTTCGCTTCTGTGTTCGCTCTGCACCTTCGCGAAGTGCATAGGCCAATCCTTCAAGTATTGCACGATAGATGTGCACACGGGTGTGAACATCACCAAATCCAATTATTGCCCCCTTTGCTTCAGGTCCTGGGATCTTAACTCCTGGCGACCAGTATGGTTGTAGTGTAAGTCCCATTGAGCCAGGGGGAATTTCTTTTACTAATCTATCGAACAGTGCCTCAGGCTTTATGCCCATCTTCTTTGCCTGCAGTTCTTCCCGAGCACCAAATTCCTTCACAAACCAGCTTAACATCCAGAAACCTCTATACACCATAACCTCGGTATTGTATGCTCCCGGTACCGCACTTGGGTATGGCGGAAAGAACGGTATAATTTCAACATACTTAGTGTTGGTTGTTTCCACTGTTGCAGTGGTGCCGTAGCTTAAGCAGGCAATATTTGGTGTAAGGCATCCTGACCCAAGCACTTCACAGGCTTTATCAGCAGCACCTGCAATGAGTGGCAATCCCTGAGGTATTCCCGTTTCACTGGCAGCTTTTTTTGTTATGTAACCTAACACCTCAGTGGGTTTAACCAAGCGCACCAGCGTATCTTTGCTCATAGGAAACAGGCGCCACTTCAAATCAGAAGAAGGTGCCCAGTCCTGAGTTTTGTAATCAAATGGGATAAAGCCCACCTGACATCCTACTGAATCAACAAAATCACCAGTTAATCGATATGTAAAAAACCCTGAAAGAAATAAAAATTTATATGTTTTTTCCCATATTTCGGGCTGATACTGACGTATCCAGTTTGCTTCAGATTCTGTAATAAAATACTCAACTGCTTCAAGCATATTTACTACTTTCAGGCCTGCTTTTATATACCAGGGCAGCTTTACGATCGATTTATCCGCACGGCGCTGATCAAGCCACACAATGGCAGGGCGCAATGGCTTGCCGTTTTTATCTACATTAATAACGGTATCGCGCTGCGTTGTCAGGGTTACACCACGGATAGCGTCTTTTTTTACTTTCCCTTTTGCTAACAGCTTTTTTGTGGTTGTGCACAATGTTCTCCAGTAATACTCGGGGTCCTGCTCGGCCCAGCCGGGATAATTACTGAAATACGGCTCAATAGGGGTTTTTACTATATCAACAACATTACCCTGCAAATTAAATACTATGGCACGAATGGATTGAGTACCTGCATCAATTGATAATATTAGTTCATTTTTAGGCATATAGCTCACCTGTTTTAATAATAGAGTTTTTTGCCTTTGTACAACAGGGGTGCAGTATAAATCAATATAAAAAAATATTGCAATTTATTTTTCAATACCCTGTAACCTTCTTCCATTAAGGAAGATATGGATTGCCAATGCCCATCTTCTAAAAATTGATGCAACTTATCAACTATTGATACAATCTACTGCCAATAAGTGATTACATCATCTCTATCAAACATCACAAACCCCTTATAATCAGCATCTTTTTTTCGTATATACAGGTTTGTGAGATAATTATACACATCTTTTTTTATTGTACCAGGCTTGATAAAATGCTGGGCTAGCAACACCTGTATTCCTTCATGTGAAACCGGAAAATATCCTCGTGTTGCAAGCACATATCGCACTAGTGACTCAGCAACATAGAATAATGCTGTAACACATTCTCTGTAATTGTTGGCTTTGTAATTACTTATAAAGCTTATAAATTTGCTTTTAATGAGATTAAAAATATCATCTAATCCCTGCGTTGTCTCAACCATACGATATCACCTTCCAGGATTTCTTTGCCTATTGCCACCGTATGCAGGCCATTTGTATCTATAACAAGGAAATGCAAAAGTATCTCAGGTGAAACATCTATATTCCATTGCTCAATAATTTTCTCAAGTTTTTTAACATCTGATGTTTGTTCTACAACAATTGCTACATCTACATCACTGTATTCATTGCTTTGCCCTTTGCTTCGTGAGCCATATACAATAACACTTGTCACTTGATTAAAACTACTGATATACTCAACAAAGCTTGAAATTAATTGCTCCTCGTAAGGTGTTAATTTTTTGCTTCTTATCATTTATAATCCTTTACTATCTAGCATAATAATTGTGTTGTAGTGTACACAAAGTCAAGACATTTAATGGAATTGATTTTTATTTGTGTAAAAATAATATTATAACAGTACCATCTTTAAAAAAATAGTATTGCACAAATTGCTTATGCTATAGTGTAGTGTAGATTACACGAGGTGCACAATGTTTACACTCATTGAATCAAAACCAGTGGCATATAACCATTATCTGCTCACACTGCAAACAGACTGCCTTACAAGTACTCCTGGACAATTTATCAACATCAAGGTGAACACAGCTACAGACCCGCTGATACGGCGTCCATTTTCAATCTTTGACCAAACCGGCAACACATTGCAGATTGTAGTGCGTGTAGTTGGCAGAGGTACACAGCAAATTGTAAACCTTCAGCCTGGATTAATAGATTGCATTGGTCCTTTTGGCAAAGGGTTTTCAATAGTTAAAGGTAAAAAGGCGCTTTTAGTAGGTGGCGGTGTGGGAAATGCTCCATTGTATTATTTAGCAAAAATGCTTGCTGCAGTACATACGCAGGTTACATATATCTGGGGAGCTCGCTCTGAGTCTGACATTTTTATGTTAGACAGTTACAAAGAGCTATCGCACACCTGCATTGTAACCACAGATGATGGCACCTACGGCATCAAGGGTAATCCCGTTGAAGCAGCAAAAGACATCGTAAGCAAAACTGCATTTGACATTGTGTACACCTGCGGTCCCGAAATCATGATGAAACGCCTTTCACATGAGCTATCGCACTTGCCTATTGAAGCTTCGCTAGAACGTTACTTTGGCTGTGGCATTGGCCTGTGCTTTGGATGCGCAGTGGCAACTAAAGAAGGCTATAAGCGTGCCTGTGTTGACGGCCCAGTGTTTGACGCACACTCCGTGCTATGGGATGCACCATAATTATTTAAACAGGGGCGATAGTTTCTTGAAAATTTCAGTACCTGCCCTTTCTAAAATCATAAACGAAATTGTTTCCGTAGGATATACTATTGCACCTGCTTGCCTCAGTGCATGGATTGCCATTTCCCATTCATGCGTGCGGCGTGAACACACAGCATCTGATGCGATGATGACATTGTAATTATTTTTAAGCAGTGACAGCGCAGTAGTCAGCACACAGATGTGGGTTTCTATTCCACATAAAATGATATTGCTGCGCTTTATCCTTGCAACCTGCTCACGGATGGTATCGTCCTTCATGCAGTCAAATGCTAACTTATCATACGCTACCACACCTTCAAGCCTATCCATCAACTCTTTTATGGTAGGACCTAGTCCCTTGCGGTATTGCTCGGTTAGCACTATTGGCAAGCTGTACTGCTTTGCAAGTTCAATAAGAATGCCTACATTTTTAGCTACTTTCTTGCGCATCTCATATTCCATTGAGTTAAACAAGCTGTCCTGCACATCAATGATAAACAGTGCAGTGTCATCAGGTGTAATATAAAATTTTTGAATATCCATAGTAATCACCGTATTACATTATCTATAGATTCAAGTATATCTTCATCTTTTTTTTTCATTTTCTTTAAAATCTGTTCCTTTTGCTTTTCAGATACATTGATGTGAGGTAATTTTGTTGTGGGCAATGTACTGCCACTTGCACATTTGCTACACTCTTCCTGTGGCTCGGTGCCGGGTATAAAAAGCTCATCAATTACTTTTTTACAATAATATGATGGCAATAGCCCTGATTCAGCGCACACTTTTGCAGTAGTAATATTCCCATACGCAGCAAACTCCAGCACTGGCTCCTTTTGCAGTGCACAGCTCATATAATCACCCCACACCGGTGCAACAACCGCACCACCAGATTGCCCTGGCCCAAGCGACAACCCTTTGCCATCATATCCCATCCATATTCCGGTGACAAGTTGCGGGGTAAATCCTACAAACCATGCATCGCGAAAGTTACTGGTAGTACCAGTTTTGCCTGCAACAGGTCTTCCAATGGCAGCTGCCCGTCCGGTACCTGATGAAATGACTGATTGCATGAGGCTAATCACTATACGTGTTGCTTCAGGAGGCACTATCTGTATTGAGCCATCTTTTTCTTGCTCAGCAAGTTCTGCCATAATTTCTTCTTCTGGATTATAAATGATTTTGCCAGTTTTATCCTGTACATAGCGTATTGTGTATGGAATAACATTTTTTCCATTATTAGCAATAATAGCGTATGCACGCGACAACTCAAATGGACTGACCTCAAATGAACCAAGTGCAATAGAAAAATTGCGTGGAACTCTCTCTTTCAATTCATTGCGAGATATTTTCAATAATTTTGCAAAGTAATCGAGCACCGTATCAATACCTAAGGCATCAGCAATACGTACCGACACAACGTTGATGGACAACGCAAGTGCACGCCGCAGTGTCACAAGCCCGTAATATTCACCTTCGTAATTCTCGGGTATCCAGTCCCCACCTTCTAAGTCAAGATACAAAACTGGCGAATCCATAATGGTGGTGGCTGCGGTGAATTTTTTTGAATCAATTGCTGCAGTGTACAAAAGCGGTTTAATTGCCGAGCCAGCTTGCCGCCTTGACTGCATTACACGGTTAAGCTGATTGGTGCTTGTAAAATCGCTTCCGCCAACCATTGCTTCAACATAGCCATTTGTTGGATTGATTGAAATAAGGCAGCCTTCCACATTCATAAATTCCTTTTGATCCCAGCTGCCTTCAAAATACTGCTGCAAAATATCTTCTATGCTATCAAGACCTGTTATTAAGTTTAGGGCTTGCAGTTCCCACAGAAGGCCATCTTTCATATACCGGTTAAATTTGCGCTTTTCAGCTGACCCGCTTTCTTTTATTGGTGGTAGCCCAAACATCATATTCAATAAATTTACTTCATCAGCAAAGCGGTTTGATATGTACTCGTCATTGTCAAATGTCAGGCTGCGCGATATAACTGTTTGCTTTTCTACAGCCTCTTTCAACAGCTTTTGTGCACACTGCTGCTTATCAACATCTAACGTAGTGTACACAGTAAGCCCGTCTTCGTACACTGCCTTTTCACCAAACTTTGCAACTAATATACGGCGTATGTGCTCGGTAAACCACGGCGCTTTGTTCACACGCGATGACCATGCAGTCATGGTTGGTGGCAAATCGTTAATGTAGGCAAGATAATCCGGCCAAAAATCTAGATATGCCTTCTCAGCCTGTTGCACAGTGATATACCCCATATCTACCATCTTGGCAAGTGCTACTCTGTGGCGCTCCATTGAAAGGCGCGGATTTTTTAATGGCGATAGTACATTGGGAGCAGACGGCAGTGTGGCAAGCAAGCTGCATTCAGCTAAATTTAAATCCCACACATGCTTGCCAAAATAAAATTTGGCTGCTGATTCAACACCGTATGTTCCATGCCCCAAAAAAATCTGATTGAGATACATTTCCATAATCTCATTTTTTGTGTAAAACATCTCAATCATGAGCGAAATAAATGCTTCCTTTACCTTGCGGTATATGGATCGCTCCCCTGATGTAAGCAATATCTTGGCAAGCTGTTGCGTGATGGTGCTTCCACCCTGCTTAACGCGTCCCGAAACAAGGTTAACAAAAAAAGCTCTCACAATACCTTTGGGATTTATCCCAAAGTGCTCATAAAATTCATTATCTTCCATTGCAATGAATGCCTGCACAACATACGGTGGTATTCGTTTAAGAGGTACTACTTCACGCTTTTCTTTGAAAAATTCTGCTATTAGCACGTTATTCTTGTCATATATCTTTGTTGTCTGATATGGGGTGTAATGTGCAAGTGCCCTCACTTTATAAAAATCTATAATGAGAATAACAATAAATGCTATGATGGCACCCACAACAAGACCAATAAGTATCGGTCGGATGTTACCAAAGCGCAACTCCAGTGCATATATAATATCCTCAAAAAAATTAACAATGCGTGTAAAAAAATCACCTGTAGAAGAGTATGATTTTTTACTGAATGTTCTGTTCAACTGGTATCGCCGCATGATATATATACACACAGTACAACAAAATTAGTATGGAATAAACAAAGTTTAACCTTTCAAGCAAGTCAACACATTATTGCAACAATTTTTTTATTTTCATGAAACTAATGCACAGCTTAAACATTTTCTTGACACAATACAGGCAGTAGTGTACATGTTTATGGCGAAAGCTCATAGTAAAAATGCATAGGTGACTATATGATACCTTTTACTAAACTCCATGGCATTGGCAACGATTATATTTACATAAACGCTATACAACATCCAATAAAAAATCCAAAGAAACTAGCACAAGCCATGAGCAACCGCCATTTTGGGGTTGGCGCTGATGGGCTGATTTTAATTTTGCCTTCTCAAAAGGCTGATTTCAGGATGCGCATGTTCAATGCTGACGGTAGCGAAGCCGAAATGTGTGGAAATGGAATCCGTGCATTTGCAAAATATGTGTACGATCATAAATTGACAAAAAAGACACATATATCCATTGAAACATTAGCCGGCATAAAATATGTACAGTGCACTGTGAAAAAAGGCAAAGTACACACTGTCACAGTGGATATGGGGGAACCAATACTTCTGCGTGATAAAATTCCCATGATTGGCAATCCCGGAACAGTTATAGAGGAAGAAATACATGTTGACGGTGTAAAATTTGCAATCACAGCAGTTTCCATGGGTAACCCGCATGTTGTAATATATGTTGAAGACGTTAAAAATTTTCCTGTGGAAAAATACGGGCCCATGATAGAAAATCATGAGCTTTTTCCCAAACGCACCAACGTTGAATTTGTACAGATAGTCAATGAAAAGGAAGTGATACAGCGAACATGGGAGCGTGGCAGTGGCGAAACACTAGCTTGCGGCACAGGAGCCTCGGCAGTGACGGTAGCGGGAGTTCTCACCAAGAAGACAGCACGAAAATTAAAAGTCCATCTTTCAGGTGGTGACCTTACAATAGAGTGGAAAGAAAAGGACAATCATGTGTATCTGACTGGCCCTGCTGAGGAAGTATTTGAAGGAGTATGGCCGTAAGTAAAAATAATTGAGAGTGCTCTTTACCACAGATTTTTACCGTACACTCCATGTTCAAGGAGCACTACTTTAGTAATTCCCTGAATATTTCGGCTTATTGTCTGTTCTAGTGCTTTATTAAATGCCTTGAATGAATCTGGGATATACGGCACCTGTCCTTCAATTGTTCCAAGCTCACAATCTATTATGCAGGTAGTATCATAAAACCATATATGACGCACAACAATATCAACAGGGGCAATAGCCCGCGTGTTTTCAAATTCTGACCCTTCTGCAACTAATTTCACAAGCCTTCGTACTTTACCCTCATTATCTTTTGGCAATGATACCAGCCGTGTTTCCTTCAGGATTGATTTTGCATCAAGGTCAGCAACAAATATATCAATAGTATCCCGTGTATCAAGCGCAGGCAATGAAGGGTAAATGTCAAAAATGCTTTTATCAGTAAGGATTGAAATTGCAGCATAATCAATAATGCATACAATACTTATAACGAGCAATAGTATGCGGTACCGTTTTTTTGTGTCAACCGGTGGATTTGCTATCAGTGCAATACAATCCTCACAATAGCGTTTACATTTTTCAGTATACGTTCTGTACAAAAGAACTGCTTTTGCCCCAACCTTTTTTAAAACATCTGTAATTTCCTTAAACGAAAATTTATTTTTCATACTAAGTTATCCCGTAACAGTTATATTATACATACACAATGCAACATACCCTCTTTAAGCAGTAAGGTTTTGCGTTTCATAGTAATACTGCACAGTAACTATCGCACACGCTCATTTATTCAATATTGTTGTGTTGTAGGCATCAATAAAGTTCACAATGCCTTCAGTTATTCCATACGCAAGCTTTTTTTGGTAATTTTTATTGGTTAAATAACTTTTTTCCTTTGGATTGGTGATATAGCCAACTTCAACCAAAGCTGACGGCATAAGGCAACCGCGCAATACAAAAAAATCAGCCTTTTTTACACCCTTGGATTTAAATTCAGTAATATTTCTGTCAAGGCCTTTTTGAATTGCGAAAGCAAGCATTGAACTTTCCTTTTGTATCTGTGTGGTAAGCATAAGCGCTTCAATAAAATCAACATCGCTGTATCGCTTTCGCTTCTCAGGGGATTCAAACACAATGACATTATTTTCAAGCACAGCAGTTGTACGCGCCTCCTCATTGGATGGATTCTGTGATAGAAAATACGTTTCAAAACCTGAGATTTTACTTACCACTGCTGCGTTGCAGTGGACGCTAATAAATATTCCATTGACACCTTTTTTAAGTAGCCTGTTTGCAATCTCGGTGCGCTGTCCTAATTCAAGAAATTTATCCGTGGTACGGGTCATCATCACTTCAATGCCAGGCAGCTTTTTTTGAAGTTGCAGTGCAACCTCCCTTGCAATTTGTAGTGTGAGCACTTTTTCTTTGATCCCACCTTTGCCTATGGCTCCAGGATCTTTGCCTCCATGCCCTGCATCTATCACAATAAATCCAATAGCATCTTTAGTTACTGGCATTGGTGTGGTTTCTTTTTGTTTTTCTTCAACTCCCGCCACCTTTTCAATGACAATAGTATTGCCCAGTACTGAAACTACATGACTTTGCATAAGGCTTTGTATCATTGGCAACGCAATATCAAGAGGAATCATAACTTCACCCTGCACACGAGTGACAGGGTAGTCACTGCGCAATAACAAATCACCAGCCAGTGCAACTGACATGCCCACAGTGTAAATGGTAAATCGTGGACCACGCATTAGTTTGCCACGCTGCAATATTACATCAAATGACGATTGCACTGGTAGAAGCGTGCGTATGTCATATTCGGATATATATGCATAACTGGAAATATGCTTTACCGGCAGTGTGATGCTGTTGTCAGAATAACCAGGCACATACAAAAGTATAATAGCACTACCTAAAAGAATAATGACACAGCGCACCATACATTTGGCTATGTGTTGGGGATATTTCATTGGTGAGTTGTACGGTACTATCGCTTACCTGTAAAGTAAATTTTGGAATATATTCGCCAGTTAGCAACTGATGATAGAATAACCAAGAGCAAGACCACCAGCAACGAAATCTGCTGCAAAGTATATCCTGCTATGGTAGTGGAAGGGTTAATAATAAAAATTAATCCGCAGACTCCCATTACAACTACCATACATTTACCAGCAAAGCTTGGCCGTACCTGAATATCATGCTTATAAAAAAGATAAAAACCAACAATAACATGGAAAATATCGCGAATGAGGATAACAATAATCATCCACAAAGGGAATTGCCTGAAAAAATAGAGTGTGGTTGCAATAACGAAAATAACACATTTATCAGCTAGTGGGTCTAAAAATTGTCCCAACCGTGATACCTGATGAAGCATGCGTGCCAGAATGCCATCAATAAAATCAGATATTGCAATTATTATATAGACAGCAAGTGCAAGTTTACCATACCACAGCTCACCGGTTGTTTTTTCATAATACAGCGCACCCGTAACCACAGGTGCCAGAATTACCCGCACCACCGTTATTAAGTTTGACCAAGTTGCCACACGCCCTTCAAATAAATCGGTAATTTTCATTGTTGTAACCAATCATCGCCATGTAGTTGTTAATATAATCAAATCCATGCGTAAGACCGTCAAGTTAAATTCTTACAAAGATTTCCTCTTTAAAAGTTTATTGACGAAATACTATTGATTGCAGATATAACTACATTCATACTATTTTTTGGCGATAGTTACTTAAATATTGACCATTTCCTTAGCAAAAGTTGTACAAAGTTGCTGTGCAAAACTGAATGTATGAAAATATTCTCAAGCAATAGTTATTCTGAGTTCGACTCAGGATCTATTACATATTGCGTCATCACCAATCCCAATTTTTTATTGGGACAGGCTGTCATCCTGAACTCGACTCAGAATCCATTACACATTGTGTCATCCTGAACTCGATTCAGGATCTAAATGAAGAGATCCCGGACCAAGTCTGGGATGACGATGGTGTAGGATTTTTTATCAATTTTGGATAACATTAGACGTACAATTCCATTTGACGCACACGATAACAGACGATAAACTATATTGTCAAAGGAGCAATAATTCATGAAGAAGCACTATCACATATATTTTTTTATGAGTATTATTCTCATTGTAACCCAGTGTAGTAAATCAAACAATGATATTAATATTACTACCAAAACACCAAAAGCCGTTGTGATAAACGACAATACATCAGTGCGTATCGATCCACATATCTTTTCATCAAGAGTAACAACCGTTAATAAAGGCACAATAGTTACAATAATTGATATTTCAAAAGAAAAGCAGTGGGTAGGCGGTCAAATAGATCATTGGTACAAAGTTAAGCTTTCTAATTCAATAAAGGGATGGATATTTGGTTCATCACTGGCATTACAAATAGATGCATCAGATGCTGCCATTGAACGCTACGTTAACAGCCTGTGGAAAAAAGAAGCTGAAATAGTACGAAAAGATATTGCTGGCAAATGGTGGAGTGTCAACAAAAGTGGTGATTTTACCGAACATGCCCTTGAACTGTATCCTGATGGGTCTTACAAATCATACAGGAAAGGCACCAAAGGAATTGAAGGGAGTTACTCACTTAATTTTAGGACAAGTGAAGTAATTTTTTTAGATGGCACAAGTTTTGGGAAAAATCTATATTTCATTAAACGGGGCAATTCATATCAGCTTTCCGATGGATTGCAGGATACAAAACTACAATTTAAAAAAATAGCCGAATATAAAGATTCAATGCCAAATATCGCTCCTGAAACAACCGTACAGGATTCACAGGAAGGTACACTTCAAAATGATAGCACAGAAAATCCGAATCAATAAATACTGCTCATTGTGTGGATTGGGTTCACGTAGAAAAACTGAAGAAATTATAAAAAAAGGATTGATATACATCAATGGTCACCCCATGACCGACTTGTCCTATCAAGTTGATGTTGCCAACGACATTGTTATGTATAAAGGTAGGGTAATAACGCCTGTGCAGCAATATCACTATCTGGTACTCAATAAACCTAAAGGGTATGTTACCACAACAAAGGATGAGCGCAACCGCCCTACAGTATTGCAACTGATTCCCGAGCATTACAAGGCAGAAGGGACATTCCCAGTGGGCAGGCTTGATAAAGACACCCAAGGCTTGCTGCTATTTACCAATGATGGTGAGCTTGCTTATAAACTAACTCATCCACGCTTTAAAGTGCCAAAAACATACCAGGCAACGCTAGACCGCCCATTGCGTGATGACCATAAAATAGCACTAGAACATGGCATTGAACTGTATGGTACATATACACTCCCTGCAACAATTATTCCTGTCAATGATGAATGGACAATAGTTACCATAACAATCACTGAAGGGAAAAAGCGGCAGGTGCGTATGATGTTTGCAATGTTAGGATATGAGGTTTTAGACCTGATACGCATCCAATATGGACCCATTACACTTGGGAATCTGCCAAAAGGCAAATATAGGGTGCTTTCAAAACAAGAAATACAAAAATTAAAATCCGCAATCAATTAATTCCTTAATACACATTTCCTTTTTTGACGATAAAAATATTACTACACGCTATATTATCTTTATCATAGAAGGTCTTGTCATCTATGCAGAACTTTGACTTTTACTCAAATAATAAAAATCCCTATTTAGACTATAATGCCCAGGATTTTGGCGATTATACTTTACCACAGAATTATACAGCACATACCAGGTCTTTTTCGCAGAAAAAAGCACACAGGATGCTTACAATAATTATCGCACTCATAATAATGTCATTTACCGCTGGACTTGTAGTAGGCATTAAATTTGCAGGTGGCCAAAGCAAGGCAATTATTGACCCTCATACTAAAGTAGCATTACACAATGCAGCACAAAAAGCAAAAACCTTAGTGCAGCCTCAACAAAAGCCGCAATTCTCAAAATCTGAATATCCCTATGCAATTAAAATAGGAAATTATTTTACAAAGGATGAGGCCACTGCGCTGGCAGAAAAATTGAGTAAAACAGGACAGCGTATTATTGTTTCTAAAAATAAAGACCAATACACTGTATATGCAGGTCCATATACCTCACTACAAGATGCAAAAAAATCATTGAAATTAATTACTGCACAATTCAAAAATGGCAACTTTAGTAATGTTATTATACTTAAACGCTGATCTGTAATGAATGTAACAATCCGAAAAGCTACCAGCCATGATGCAGAACATATTCTGGCATTGATTTCCCCCTATGTAAAAAAGGGCATTCTTCTGCCAAGGAGCAAAGAGGAAATTGAAAACAGCAGTGATTCTTTTACAGTTGCTATCGCCCAAAAAAAAATTATAGGTGTTATCTCCCATTACAAATATAACAACAAACTTTTTGAAATACGCTCTCTGGCAGTACAAAGCAGGTATCATCACAAAGGCATTGGCAGACAGCTTGTAGAGTATGCAGTTACTGATATTCTACTGCATCATAAAGATGCAAAGATTTTTTGCCTTACCTACTCACCTACTTTTTTTAAAAAAGCAGGATTTATGACAGTTGCTAAAGAAACGCTTCCGGATAAAATATGGAAAGATTGTCAGTATTGTAAGCATAGAGACAATTGTACTGAAACTGCAATGGTGTATGTAACGCGCTCAAGGAGTTGAAAAACTATTAATAATTCCCAGTAAATCGTCTTTATACAGGTCATACCTTTCTTTAGTGGTAAAAATTCTTACACAATAGCCCCTGTTTTCTTTTACAAGCAATAATTCCAATCCTTTAAGTGATAGGCTATCCTGCGTAATAAATGAATACAGAGCCATTGTGTCATTATGTTTTAGCAACTGGCGCTCAAATGAATCAAATGCAATGGTATTCCAGTGCTGTTGCAATACAGCTATTGACTCAATAGTATCAGCAAAACGTTCTGCAACAACCGTCATGATTGCATCATATCCATTGGTTTTAGAAAACCGTATCCCCGCACGCATAACAGTGGAGGAATACTGTAATCCCTCAACTGATTTTGCCGCAATTACTTCTACACTACCCTGCAAGGTAACAATATACGGTACTTTGTCATTAAATACATACATTGTGTTATCTTCCTTGGTTAAATATAACCATGCTTCCCTTGAAATGTCAACAAAACGACTACCATGCTTGCTTTGCATATCGCGTATAAATATTGTCATATCCCTTTTAGCTTTTAATACATGCATAGAAGATTCTTTCAATGCTAAAATTGATTTTGCAATGATGATGGCCTCTTTACGTTTCCCTGCCTTCCATAAGGATTTCACTTTAGAAGTATAGTATTCAAGGCCATCTTTTGATATTGCTCTATATTCAAACTCAACTTCGTCACTGGTATATATCTTTCCGCTTTTATCTATGTAATAGGTATTGCCTTCTTTATCTTTGAGCATTGCCCACTCGGGCATCTGGGCAAACGATACTACATACACAAAAAAAAGAAATACTATGAATAGTATGGTCTTTTTCATTTTTTTATTTTATATTCTTCTCCATTTCTTAAACAACAACCCTTGACGCTATTTCAGTTGCTTTCACAGCATCCTTTGCATCTGGCTCCCAATGGCATCAATACACTATCAGCGTGCCTGCCCTTGTATATACTATAAAAAAATTTTTATTTTCATCAGATAATGTAACTTTATTGCTACTCTCGCCACAACAAACCAAACAACGATGTATATATAGTATAAGCTTATTCCAGATCCCACACCTTAAATATTCAATTAGCCTTTATTGATTTTTAAAATAGCCTGATACACGTGATACCATGCACCTATATAAAATACACCTTTTAAAATATATTTTTTAATTCTTCATTACTTATTTTAACACCTTCTACTGTGATGCTACTGTGATTATATCAACTATATATCGTGAGTCAAGAAACTTTATTGTCATAAGCATCCGGCATTACATTCTCTTCAATGCAATTATCTCTTGACAGTACGGTAATACAAAACTATATTTCTATTGCACTTTATTGTTTACATGCTGTTGAAAATAGTATAAAATGTCTTTAATAAAATTATGACAACTAATTAATGTACTCAATGAATAGAAGTTATTAATATGTTGTGATCATTAATAAATAATTCATTAATTGCAGATACATAAGGAGGAGGAAGTATGGCATCAGATATTTACAGGGAATTATCAAAACGCCTCATGTTTGAAAACTCCACGCTTTTACAGCAAATATGGCAAATGGTAGCAAACGAAACTGAAGCACAGATTATTGCTTACTTGCCAGCAACAGCTCCACAAATTGCAGAAAAATTTAACCTTTCAGTTGAAGAGGCAACTACGATACTTGAAGAATTATTCAAACGTGGCGCTGCATTTAAAAAATCAAAACCTGAAGGCGCAGAATACAGGCCCCCTAAACATATTGTCCAGTTTCATGATGCAACACTACTGTGGAAAGATGCTCCTGCTGATTTTAAGCGCCTATGGGTAGAATTTATGAACACTGAATACCCGCCACTTCTTGAGGTTGTCACAAAAGCTGGGATCCCTTCATTTATGCGGGTTATCCCTATTAATGCAACGCTTAAGCCTAAAAGTGAAGTACTGGTATACGAAGATGCTTATAAAATTATTGAACAAGCAAAAGAGTTAGCTGTTGTTGATTGTGTGTGCCGATTATCCCATGGCAATTGCAACAAGCCCCTTAATGTGTGCATCCAGGTAAATAACGGTGCTGCTTATACCCTGGAACGAGGAACTGGTAGAGCTATAACTAAAGAAGAAGCATTTGAAATTCTGAAAATATCAGAAGAAGCTGGACTAGTGCACATGACCGAAAATAAAGGCTTTGGCAATGCAATTTGCAACTGTTGTTCCTGCTGCTGCGAAATGCTGCGTTTTGCAGGCAATAAAGCAACACACGGCGTTGTGGCAAAAAGCAGGTTTACCGCAACCGTTGATGCAACCAATTGTAACGGATGTGCACTGTGTATGTCTATATGTCCTGTTCATGCTATTGAAGTCAACAACACAGCTGCCATCGACACCCAAATGTGTATAGGATGTGGCTTATGTGCAACGCAATGTCCTACACAAGCTATATCGCTTCACGAAACACGACCCAGGGAACATATCCCAGCATGAGGATATTGCACTTTTTATTTAAAAAAATTCCAATGGCCGCTTACTGCAAACACATTTATGATTTAAAAATGCATGGTGAAGGTCATCGTGACGTGATTTTATTTCAGGATTGATTCAGGATAATTTTTAAAAATAAGTCATCCTGAACTTTCTTTAGGCTTTAAATGCAAGAAAGATTCAGGATCAACTCCTAAATGACAATGTGGAGAGAGATTGCAATTTTGGCCCGCAATGGCGGCTGGTAAAATCCAATAACCAAAGGAGGGAAGTTATGAATCTCAACAATCCCGAAGCAACACAGCAGGCACTCAGCATTTTACGAAGTGGCGATCCTTTTCAATGGTATGTCATCACGCTTCTTGCAGTAGTAGTGTACATCTATTTTAACGAAATCCAGAATAAAAACTGGAAAGGCATTGCAGCCGGCCTTTCGCTGTATATGGTCCACTGGTTTGTGGAGATAATTAATGCCCTCATTCAGCATTTTACAGGACACGCGCTGTGGACTGTACCAACAGGGACAGCCTATTTACTGCTGGTTGGTGTGGGAGTAGAACTCAGTTTCATGTTTGCAGTATCAGGCCTGATTTTCAGCAAGATTTTGCCACAAGATCCAAAGGCAAAGATCCTTGGCATCAACAATCGCTTGTTTATAGCTATCGCCAATGCTGCCTTTTATTCAATCTTTGAGATATTTTTAGTAAAAACCCCGTGCTTTGTATGGGTGTACCCATGGTGGGGTGCACTGCCGGTTTTCATCACTGTCTATATCCCGTTCTGGGTAGTATCGCTGTATTGCTACGACTGGCAGCCGAAAGTACAGAAAGCAGTCATTGGCAGCCTCTTTGCTGTTAATGCAACAATGCTCATAGTCTTTGCCGGTATCCTGAAATGGATATAGTTAGAAAAACCCTCGTGGGTTTTTCATAGTTTCTTTTTCCCAGTTTTCCAGTTTCAATCTTAGCTTTTCTGCCACCTCAGGGTAGGTGTTGATAACATTATATGCTTCGCCAGGATCTTTTTCCAAGTTAAACAACAAGGGCCAGCGATTCCCTAACTGGTCCTTGCCTAATGTATTTGCAAGATCAACTGAATCCAATGGAATAGGCCACACATATCGGTCAATCTTTGAGTAATATTTCCATTTGCCACAGCGAATACCAACAAGCAAATCATAGTGATAAAAATATAAATCCTCATGCACCGATTTATCAATACCTTTAAAAAGTAAAAGTATGTTTTTGCCATCAATAATGCGATCCTGTGGTAATCCTACTCCCGCAAGATTAAGCAAGGTAGGGAAAAAATCAATATTCATTGCTGGTGAATGAGTAATTTTCCCTGCAGGGACTATACCCTTCCAGCGAACAATACATGGTACCTTAAATCCACCTTCATTGCTTTGTCCTTTTCTGCCACGCAGCGTGCCTGCACTGCCTTCATACCACGGGCCGTTATCGCTTGTAAAAATAACTAATGTTTTATCATCAAGTCCTTTTGCTGTAAGGAACTTCAGTATCTCTCCTACACTCCAATCAATTTCTTCAACTGCATCACCGTATTTTCCGGCCAGTGACTTTTTATCAAATTTCTCTGATGCCCACAATGGCTGATGCGGGAACGTGTGTGCAAAGTATAAAAAGAATGGATTGTTTCCACATGATTCTAAAAACTGAAGTGCTTCTTTTGTATATGTGCCAGTCAAAAACGACTGATCTTTTCCATGAATATCATCTATTACTTTTTTTTCATTTTTATATACCGGACAAGGCCGCATATCGTTGCTATGTGGTACACCATAATAAAAATCAAAGCCATGGCGCAGTGGATTGAATTCTGGCTGTGTTGAATAGTCGCCCAAATGCCATTTGCCAATCATCCCTGTTTTATACCCAGCAAGTTTTAACGCTTCGGCGATAGTTACTTCTTCAAAAGCCAGCCCCCGTGCAACTATATCATCGCGTAAATCCATCGAACCAAGGCTCCGGAGCATCATCCCAAAGTTACGCGCCAATTTGCGCCCCAGAGGTTCCTTTTTTGGGAATGGATTGCCAATAATACCAGTCCTGAATGGATAACGCCCCGTAAGCAATCCCGCACGTGACGGTGCACAGACTGCAGCACAGGCATAGAAGTTGGTAAACCTGTTGCCCTCCCGTGCCAGCGAATCGATGTTGGGAGTGCGTATAACAGTATTGCCATAGCAGCCGATATCACCATACCCTAAATCATCACAGTATATGATGATTATATTAGGGCGCAAAGCCTTGGTGGTAACTATCTGTAAGTTTTTTAATTTTTCCTTTGGTGGGTAATTGCCATATAACTCACTAATGTCAGGAGTTCTTAACAGTTTATACGTACAGGTACCAATTAATGTGCCTGCACCAATTGCCACTCCTGCAGCAACAGATTTTTTTATCAGATCGCGACGGGTAATTTTTTCCTCCATGCAAACCTCCCTTTTATGTATAAGGGATTTTATTAGCTTTTAAGATAAAAACTCAACATTTATTTTTTTTAGAAAGAAAAAAATAAAAAGGCTGGCTTTCCGCCAGCCTTTTTTTACAAATCCTATGCAACCTCACGGCACTCAGGATGTGAACTGCAGTGTTCAACAGCTTCTACGGCCTTTTTATAATTTTCTTCAGCTTGCTTCCAGTTGACAATGTTCCAAAATGCCTTCACATAGTCAGCTCTTCGATTCTGATAATTGAGATAATATGCATGCTCCCATACATCAAGTCCAAGAACCGGTAGCAACCCTTCCATAATGGGGCTGTCTTGATTAGCAGTAGAATGTACTACTAATTCACCAAGCGCATTGACACTGAGCCATGCCCATCCCGAACCAAACCTGTTAAGTGCTGCATTGCTGAATTCCTCTACAAATTTTTCAACAGTGCCAAATTTGTCTTTTATTGCTTCCAGTAGCTGCCCACCAGGTAACTCCCCTCTGCCACCTAAGATCTTCCAAAACAGTGAATGGTTGTAATGGCCACCGCCATTGTTACGCACCACTGTTCGTATATCCTCAGGCAGCGTAGCTAAATTTGCCAAAAGATGCTCCAGAGATAACTCATACAGATGCGGATATTTATCTAACGCTGCATTGAGCTTGTCAATGTACGTTGCATGGTGTTTGGTATGGTGAATTTCCATTGTTTTGGCATCAATATATGGTTCAAGCGCATTATATTCATAGGGCAATTGAGGCAATGTATATCGTTTCATGGTTATTCTCCTTTTCATATTATTAAGTAATAACTAAATTACTGTAATATACAAAAATATAGTTTCACCGTCAATAGGCGTATAAATTTTTGTGCGATAGTAACTGTAAAGTGTCCCATTAAAAAATATCTTGACTTTCATCAATAAATGAATATTCATTAACTATCGCACAAAAAAACACTTTATAAATTAATAGGAGGCACACATGAAGACCAATCATAAAGAAATGACAATACCTTCTGGAGGTATTACACTTTTTGCTATCAAAGATGTTATTGATAAACCAAAGGGTATCGTCATCATCGTGCATGGATTGTGTGAGCACTGCGGCAGATATAGTCATGTAGTGAGCAAATTAAATGAAGCTGGATATTCAGTATACCGGTTTGATAACAGGGGCCATGGGAAATCAGAGGGGGAGCGGACCTATATCGACAGTTTTCAGCAATTTATTGATGACATGGATGCAGTTGTCCAAACTGCAAAAAATGAGAATCCAGGTATGCCGATTTTTACTCTTGGGCACAGTATGGGAGGTTTTATCAGCGCTGCATATGGTATACAGCATCCACATCTTTTTAAAGGTCAGATATTTTCAGGTGCAGCGGTAATGATTCTTCCCGATCTAAGAGGTCTATTAACCATGGACTACAAATCCCAAGGTAAAAACCGTATTCCCAATTCACTGGCAGAAAAAATATCACAGGATCCTGACGTTGTGAAAAATTATCAAAATGATCCACTAGTATTAAAAGATTTTACTTTTATGTTGATGGGCGAAGTCTTCTTAAAAGGTGGTCAATGGATAGAGGAGAACAGAGCACAATACAATTATCCCTGTCTTATACTTCATGGAGGCAATGACCAGATAGTAACTCCAGAAGCATCAAAAACATTTTATGAATCAATAGCATCGCACGACAAAACTTTGAAAATATACCCGGGCCTGTTCCATGAAATACTGAATGAACCCACAAAGGATATGGTAATTGCGGATATTACTCACTGGCTTGATTTACATGTGTAGTGTTTTTCAATTTTTTCTTAACTGTTACAATGCTGCTGGAAGGCTTTATAAGTGCACCTACAATAAGTAGAACAATACCAGTTATAAGCAGGATAATGCCCCATTGCCACACAATTGATTGCTGTACCGAATCTAGCAATGAAGTCATAATATCCTTATAAGGATTGGCATATAATGTTTCTTCAACCTTCACTCTAAGCTTTGCAACCTTGTTGTACACACTGTAGATTGAAAATACAATAACCCCTAATGAGCCCATTGCAGAAATTAACAGCAAACGGTATAATCCCAACAGTGCAATTATGATAGCAAAAATAGCAAACACAATAACTATCTCATCATAGTATTTACCTATACGAGTATACGGAATAATGCCAATAAAAGGCGCTTTTATAAAAGGGGAAAATACGCCTGCAGTTAATAATGCTGCACCTACAAGTGCAAGAACAAATTGCCACCTGACCACCAGATTATTATCTGTGTCAAAGTAATTGTTTTTAATGTTTGAATATAAGACTTTTAATGTTGTCCGTATCATATAATTCAGCTTAATACTTTATATACAAATTTTGCATGCATTTGACACTAAAGTTAAACTTTATTTTTTCAATCACAAAAAAAACTTATAATAAAAAAATTTATTAATAATACTTCAAAAGCGTTTGACAGCACATCTACATGAAAATATTTAAATTATTGTAAATAACATAGTAATATGCTATAACACATTCACTTGTAACTATTTTATACAACTACACATAGTACTATAGGTAAAAAATTTTTCACCAAAGGAGCCCAATGTCAAACTGTAACATCAACAACAAAAGGAATCCGCGGCTTACAGAATCTGTGCGCGGTTCAGGGTGAGCAGCAAAAATAGGTCCGGCGGACCTAGCAAGGGTAATGAAAAAGCTGCCAATTGAATATTCCAGCAACGTCCTTGTGGGAATGCAGACAAGTGACGACGCCGGCGTGTACCGAATAAGTGATGATATAGCAGTTGTGCAAACTGTCGATTTCATTACACCGATAGTGGATGATCCTTTTGTCTTTGGCAAAGTTGCTGCCACCAATAGTATTTCCGATATATTTGCGATGGGTGGCACACCAATTACTGCAATGAATATAGTGTGTTTTCCGGTAAATACCTTTGATATTGATGTGCTTGAAAAGATCCTCCTTGGCGGGCTTGAGGTAATGAAGAAAACCGGTGTGCAGCTTATTGGAGGCCATAGCATTGATGACATTGAGCTGAAATATGGGCTATCGGTTACAGGAATAATCCACCCTGATAAAATATACACCAATGTAGGTTTACAGCCTGACGATGTCATAATCCTTACCAAACCCATTGGTACCGGTACCATCAACACCGCTATCAAAGCGGGTGTGGCTACTGATATACACATACAGGAATGCATTCACTCAATGACTACAATCAACGATTGTCTTATTGGCTACCCACATTATAAGCACATCCACGCTGTTACTGATGTTACCGGTTTTGGGCTCATTGGACATTTATCCGAAATGATTGGTGAAAGCCCAATAGCACTTCACGTTAAAGCCAGTGCTGTGCCACTCATTTCTGGTGCCTGTGACTATGCATCAATGGGACTTCTTCCAGCAGGATTATACCGTAATAGGGACTTTGTGGAAAATCGCTGCAAGGTTTCATCCACCATCAAACGCGAATTCGTTGATCTGTTGTTTGACCCTCAAACCTCCGGTGGACTTTTAATTGCAGTTCCGCCACACCATGCACAGGAAGTCATTGAACATATTTCTGCAAAAGCACTATGTACCGCAATCATTGCTAGTTGCCGCAAAGCTGACACACCTCACATATATATTGAATGATTCATAAAATATACAAAATAAATGTAAAGAAATTAGCACTCTATAAAGCAGCGTATGCTAAAAATTATTAAACACAGTTTCCCATGAGGCGTGTACACCTACCAGGAATACAAAGAAAATACTTATGAAAAATTCCAAAGTTATTTGACGATACTAGTTCTTGACATTGGAAAATGAGATAACAATTGTGTTTATACATAAAAAATCCTTTACAATTATTGCAATCTGCTGGTAATAATTTATAATTACATCACACAATTAAGGAAGCGGATGAGATCTGGTGGTCTCTGCGGTCTTCAAAACCGTTGGCTGCCTTAAAAAGGCAGTGGCAGGTTCGATTCCTGCCCCTTCCGCATTTGAGTAAAGGGATAACGCAATGTACGAACAGATACCACAGGTACAAAAATTGCTTGAAGAGGATGAAATTAAACAGTTCATTGATCAGATTGGTCATCCGTTTGTCGTTGCAGTTATCCGCGAAACACTTGACCAAATACGAAAAGAATTACTAGCAGGCACCCCGTTTGATTATACGCAGTGTATTGAGGCGATAGCTCATAAATGCAGGGCTCTACGTATGGAAAAGCTGCAGCGTGTGATTAATGGCACAGGAATATTGCTGCACACTAACTTAGGGCGAGCGCCTCTTGGCAGTGAGGTACTCTACAGCCTTGTACATAACCTCAGCGCTTATTGCAATCTGGAATACCACATTCCCACTATGAAGCGAGGAAAACGAGGGGGATTTGCCGAAAAGCTTATATGCCTCATCACCGGTGCAGAAGATGCTCTTATCGTGAACAATAATGCTGCAAGCGTGTTCTTGATACTGCACCATTTTGCAAAGGACAAAGAAGTTATTATATCGCGTGGTGAGCTTATTCAGATTGGTGGTGGTTTCCGTATTCCTGACATTATGCAACAGGCTGGTTGCCATGTTGTGGAAGTGGGAACTACAAATATTACAGAGCTATCGGATTATAAAAAAGCAATTACACAGAATACAGCTGTCATCCTTTCTGCACACCGCTCCAACTTTTATATGAGAGGTTTTACCAACAGCCCCACATTGCAGCAACTGGCTTCACTCAAATCAGAGTCTTTAATATTGGTAAAAGACCTTGGAAGCGGCAATCTCATTTTCAACAATGACGATAATGTGGCTTCTGCACTTAAATATGCTGATTTAGTGTGTTTTAGCGGTGATAAGCTGCTTGGTGCCTGCCAAGCTGGCATCATTGTTGGCAAAAAAGATTATATTGACACACTGAAAAAAGACCCCCTCATGCGCATTATGCGTGTTGATAAAGTAACATACTTCATTCTACAAGAAGTACTCCTTCGCTATGCCAACAACACTCACTATATGCTTCCTACATGGGCTTTGATGAAGCAAGATGTACATGCAATAGATAAAAAAATAAAAAAACTTTTAAAGAAACTGAACACTGAGGTTAAACCATTTATTCACCGTATCAACTCCAAAACTGCATTTGGTGGTGGCGCAATGCCAGATAAGGTGTTACCCGATTACGGCATAGCCATTGCAATTGATGGCAAAAAAGCCAGTGATATTGCCACACATATGGTTATGCAACCAATTCCCATCATTGGGTATATTCAAAACGATATGTTTACACTAAAT